>JBKGYB010000136.1:0-5820 GCA_046546295.1 Opitutales bacterium
GTCGAACGGCTATGCCGGACAATCAGCCTGGTAAATCCAGCCATCAATCTACTTTATCGGATCCCTCACTCGCGAAGCGAGGGAGGCCATTTTACGCAAGGCGCAAAATCCTTCGAAACTTTCTTCTCCTGTTGATTTCCACGCCGGAATAGACGACGATGAGCACTCGGCAATAACAGTTTCCCGCACATCCATGCTTCTCAATCTCTTTTATATCGCCATCGCCCTATTCGCGCTGGGCTTTTCCATCTTCATTCATGAATTTGGCCACTTCATCGCGGCCAAAAAACGCGGCCTCGTAGCGGACCGGTTTTCCATCGGGTTCGGCCCCCGCATATGCGGCTGGAACTGGAAGGGCACGGATTTTCGGCTCTCTCTGCTCCCGCTGGGCGGGTATGTCTCCCTGCCCCAGCTCGCGGATATGGGGCGCCTCGAAGGCGGAGAGGAAGACGAGGCCGACAAACTGCCCCCGGTTTCTTTCGCGGATAAAATGATCGTCGCCGTAATGGGGGCGGTCTTTAACCTCTTGTTTGCTTTTCTCCTGTCCCTGCTCCTCTGGGGCGTCGGACGGGAAATCGTCAAGTCCACGGAAATCGACGGGATTGCGGAACAGATGAAAAACGTCGAGGGTGAAGTTGTCCCTGGCCCCGCATATGAAGCCGGCCTCAGGCCCGGCGACACCATTCTGGAAGTCGACGGTCGCCGGGTCCGCTCATGGATGCAGTTCCAGAATATGATCCTCACCGGCACCGGCCGCACCGAAGACGGGGAGCCCGCAGCGGAACTTAAAGTACGGCGCGACGGCGAGATCCAAACCTTTACCGTCCATCCCGAAATCGTTTCCTATGCCTCGGAAAAAATGCGGGACATCGGGGTTTCCCCAGAGAGTGATGAAGAGGCGGCGCCGATCATTCTGGACCTGCAGGAAGGCATGCCCGCCAAGCAGGCCGGGCTGCAAGTGGGCGACCGTGTGCTGGCGCTGGACGGGAACCCGGTGGAAACCGGTGGTTTCATGACAAGCTACCTGAGCAGCCACAAGGATCAGACCATTGAGGTCACCGTCGACCGCGAAGGAGAAGAGCTGGTCATTCCCGTCAAACCTAAGGTCAAGGAAGGGGAAGAGGCGCCGCGGTTCGGATTCGCATACGACTACCCGCCCGCAAAGGTCCGCGTGCACCGCAACCCGGTTGAACAGCTTCATATGATGTTTGACACGATCAGGTATACGCTCGTCGCCCTCCTCCACTCCGGTTCAAGTGTTGAGGTCAAAAACATGAGCGGGCCGGTGGGCATCGTCTACGGGCTCACCTCCATGGCACGCTATGGGCCAATGGACCTCGTCTGGTTCCTCGCGCTGATCAATGTAAATCTCGCCATTCTCAATCTCCTCCCCCTCCCCGTTTTGGACGGCGGACACATGCTCTTCGCAAGCATTTCGAAAATCATCGGACGTCCCCTGCCGCGCGTCGTTATGGAAAAAGTCCAGGTGGTTTTTGTCATCCTGCTGCTTTCGTTCATGGCATACGTCACCTTCTTTGATGTCGGCCGCGTGGGGCGGGCAATCGGATTGATTGACGACGAAGTCGCCGCCGAACAAAGCGATTCCGACGAGGCGACGAAACCGGATACGGAGAGCGATCCCGACGGGGCTTCGAACGACAAGGACGAAAACATTGATGCGGGGGCAAGCGAACGGAAAGAACCATGACCACGACCGTCACGGCTCCAACCACCAACTACTGCGCGTCGCGCTACCAAGCCAAGCGGCGCCCCACCCGGGATGTGAACATCGGGGGCGTCGGTGTCGGCGGGAACAACCCGGTCCGTGTCCAGTCCATGACAACCACTCCGACGCTGGATGTCGACGCCACGGTCCGACAAACCCTCGCGCTGGCCGAAGCGGGAAGCGAAATTGTCCGCATCACCGCGCCCAACAAAAAAGCCGCCGAAGCGCTTGGCGCGATCTCACGAAAAGTGCGCGCCGCAGGCTGCCGGACGCCCTTGGCGGCCGATATTCACTTTCTCCCCGCCGCTGCAATGGAAGCGGTCAAGCACGTGGAAAAAATCCGCGTCAACCCCGGCAATTACGCCGATAAAAAGCGCTTCGCCGTGCAGGAATACAGCGACGAGGAATACGAACGGGAACTTGAGCGGTTGTATGAAGCCTTTTCCCCGATCGTATTGCGTTGCAAGGAACTCGGACGCGCCCTCCGCATCGGAACCAACCACGGCTCTTTGTCCGACCGTATAATGAACCGTTACGGGGACTCGCCCCTCGGCATGGTGGAGAGCGCCATGGAGTTCATCCGCATCGCGCAAAGTCATGATTTCCGCGACATCTGCATCTCCATGAAAGCAAGCAACCCAAAGGTCATGATCGCAGCCTCCCGCCTCGCGGTTGCGCGCATGGACGAAGAAGGCATGGACTACCCGCTCCACCTCGGCGTGACGGAGGCAGGCGACGGCGAGGACGCCCGGGTAAAAAGCGCGATTGGAATCGGCAGCCTCTTGAACGACGGGTTGGGCGATACGATTCGCGTCTCCCTGACCGAAGACCCGGTGCACGAAATACCCGTCGCCCGCGACCTCGCCGACAAAGCCATGACGCTTTGGCGCAAACAGGCGGAGCTCCAAGCGCCCGATTTGGAACCGGACACGGTCAACCCCTATGATTTTCATCGGCGTACCGCCCAACCCATAACTTTGGGCCCCGAATGCAGCGCCGGCGGAGAAGCGCCGCCCGCCACCATTGTCAGGACGCGCCACTCGCTCGCCGAAACCCAGGCCATCATTCAGGAAGTCTGTCAGACCCGGACAAAACTAAAAGAAACCAGGATCGAAGGACTTCAGCTCAATGTTCGCAACCCCGCCGACCTCAGTCTGGTCAAAATGCTTCACGAAGCCCTGCACAGCGTCGTTCAAACTTTTGTCCTGGAACTACACAACCCCATCGACCTCTCCCATCTGGAAGCCCTTGAATGGCCGGACGGACTGGCCGGTTTTACCCTCCTGCAGCGGGTCGAACGCGAGGACGCGTTTTACGCCGCCGAACTGCTTCGTTTTTGCCGGAACCATGGCTTTAATCTCGCGCTGGATTGCGACCCCGAGGCGCTCCAAACAGAAATCGGCCCCCAACTGGCGCCCATGGGTACGGAGCATTTGATCCTCAGTTGCGGCATGCCCACGGAGAACCTCCATCCGACCGGAACCTACCGCGCGCTCGCGGAAGCGGCGCGCGCCTTCGTCCCCGCCGTTCCCATCTGGATACGCAATACGGAAAAAAACGCGCTCGCTCCGAAGCCCTACTTCGGTGACCGGCTCCTGGAAAGCAGCATTTTAAGCGGCAGCCTGCTCTGCGACGGCATTGGCGATCTCATCAGCATTGAGAGCGAACCCCAACTGGAAAAAGCAACCGCCCTTGCCTACAACATTCTTCAGGGAGCAAAAGCGCGCATTTCAAAGACCGAATTCGTCGCCTGCCCCAGTTGCGGACGCACGCTTTTTGACCTTGAGGAAGTGACACAGCAAATCCGCAGCCGCACCAGCCATTTGAAAGGCGTGACCATCGCCATCATGGGCTGCATAGTAAACGGTCCCGGCGAAATGGCGGACGCGGACTTCGGGTATGTCGGAGGTGCGCCCGGCAAGATCAATCTCTATGTCGGGAAAACATGCGTCCGATATAACGTGCCCGCCGAAGAAGCGCTCGAGCGGCTCATCGACCTGATAAAAGAACACGAAAAATGGATCGACCCCTGATCCCGGGATAAACCCGGTCGCTACGGGAACCGAATACCGAATACCGAATACCAACCACCGATCACCAACCACCCTGATCCCGGGGTAAACCCGGTCGCTACGGGAACCGAACACCGACTACCGAACACCGGCCACCAACCACCCTGATCCCGGGATAAACCCGGTCGCTACGACCCGAACACCGAACACCGAATACCGGCCACCGCAGGTGGTCCCGCCTCTATTCTCCAGGAATCAGCACACCATTCATTACAACTCATACAATGCTCCGCAAACTCCACTATTCCCCGCCCATGCTGCGCTCGCTCCGCAACGCGTTCATTACCGGCATCATCGTCATTCTTCCGCTTGGCGTCACCGTCATGGTCATTGGATTTCTTCTCGAAAAGATCGGGACCCCGGCCAGTAATTTGTTTTTTTGGTTTCTCGACAGCGACTGGCGAAAGTTGCCAAGCGTCACCCTGCTACTGCAGTCGATTTCGGTGATCGTTGTTGTTGTCATGATCACCGCGCTGGGCTACTTTTCGCGCGTCTTTATCGGACGCTTTACGCTCAGCAAGATGGACATCCTTTTTGACCGGGTGCCGTTTATCAATACGGTGTACCGCACGGTCAAACAAATCGTCGACACCTTCAGCCAACAACAGAAAACCGTATTCCGGGAAACCGTGCTGATCGAATATCCCCGGCCCGGCTCCTATGCCATCGGTTTTTTAACCAGTTCGACAAAAGGCGAGGTTCAGTCGGTTACCAACGATAGAGTCCTCAATGTCTTCGTGCCGACCACCCCAAATCCAACCAGCGGCTTCCTTCTCATGCTGCCGGAAGAAGATATCACCCACCTCAAAATGTCCATTGTCGACGGGATGAAGCTCATTATATCGGGCGGCGTCGTGGTGCCGCCCTACGACGACGCCGCGCCGGTCGAAGTCGAAAATCCCTCAGCCGGGGAGCAAATAGACGACGAACGACCGGATAAGCCCGAATAAAACCTAAAAAGATTAGTACAACCACTGATGCACACTGATGGACACTGATCCCGCTGAGCGGGACTGATTACCAAGGGGTTAGCGATTTTTACCGCTTCGCCTGTTCGGCGAAAGGCGCAATATTCATAAGTCATTATTGATCAGTGTTCATCAGTGTTAATCAGTGGTTCAACTGCGGAATGTAGGATAAAAGCGACATGCGTTCATGCAATAACACCCAGACCGCTCTTGTTCTTCGCGTCAGCCCTTCCGGAGAATCGTTCCTCAAGCTCGACCTGCTCAGTCCGGAAGAAGGCATTCTCACGTGCTTGAAGCGCGTGCCGAAAAAAAAGGCCGCGAAGACCACGCCCGATCTTTTCGACACCGCTTCGCTGCAACTCGAAACCGCCCGTCAGGGAAATACTCGATTCGTCGGAGAATACGAACTCGTTTGCCGCCGCAATGCCATCGGCGCCTCCTACTCGGCGCTTCGCAACGCATCCGATTTTTGCGCCCTGCTTATCCGGAACGCCACCCATATGGCCGACTCGGAAGAGCTGTTCCAATTGACCGAACGCACATTGGATGCCTTCGCCTCCGGCCGCCCCGCATCCGTTGTCTTCCTGAAGGCGGTGTACCTGCTCCTCAAACACGAGGGCTATCCCGTTCTGGAATCCTGGCGGCCCCAGCTGCCGCCCGCACTCCGCTCCCCCGCCGATCACCTGCTCCATACTCCCGCCGCATCCCCTATGAAACCGGAGCTCGAAGACGCCTGCTCGCGCACAACAGACCACCTCTGCCAGTGGCTCAGCCGGGAAACGGACCTCGTGCTTCCGAAAAACATCGCTTCCGTCCAAAAGGACCGTTCAAAAGACGCGTAAATTCAAACGAACCGAACTTCTTTTTCGCTTGATCGATGTCGATGCCGACTGGGGCTGAATGTGCGGCCTTATCGTTAGCCGCAACTATCCGCCCGGACCCGCCACATCCTCGTAGGGAGCGGTCTTTACGCCGCGATTCGAGCTCGCGGATCAGATTAAAACCGCAACGATCCCGGCATAAAGCCGGTCGCTACGGATAATCATTATGGGGG
>JBKGYB010000137.1:0-5803 GCA_046546295.1 Opitutales bacterium
TTTTACTCCTTGCGCAAAATTCCTTCGAAAAAAGACTTGCGCACCTACGCTACACCTATACTTTTCGTCTTTTCATTGTTAACAGGAGAAAGAACTATGGCACGAGTTTGCACAGTAACAGGGAAACGCCCGGTTAAAGGAGGGCGTATCACCCGCAAAGGTCTTACCAAGAAAAGCGGCGGCATTGGCACAAGTCTGGTCAAAAATACGCGCAGACGCTTTCGTCCGAACGTCCAGAAAATCCGTGTTCGCCTCCCAAGCGGACAGGTCAAACGGATGTGGGTCTCCGCAAAAGCCATCAAAGCAGGAAAAGTTCAAAAAGCCTGAACTTGTCCTGCGCCTTCGGTCTTCTCACGACCCCGGCAAAAGCCGGGGTTTTTTTCGTCTTTTCTCGGTTGCGACAAGACCGCGCTGTTAAAACCGGATTGATCGACCCTGCCGGATCGGGCATGATTGCTGCATAAAGCTTGCTTTCCGCGGCATCACGTTAAACAGTTGTCCATTTATATCCTGAATCCGGCGCAGCCGGTGGCCTCTCGCCTTCCGACGACTCTCTCAAGGTTTATGCCCCCCACCCTAATACATCGGCATTATCCCATCCGGAATATCAGTTTCCGGGACTTCTGGGATATTTGCAGCCGCTTTCAAACCGTACATCCGGAATTCCGACACGTGTATTTCACGGTGGAGGGGTTCGAATCCTTCCTCGTTCTGGATGAGCCGGATATTTCTAAAGCGCTGAAACGCCTCGAAGGAAAAGAACAGCGTGTGCGCAAATACTCGGCCCGTTTCTATACAAACCGCAATCGGAACAGCGAAGGCTACGGCGTCGCGGATCTCCAGTATCGTCCCGTCTCCTATGACCGCTATTCTCAGGGACTACGCTTCTATAGCGACTTTATCGACAAAACAAGTTACTACCACTTTGAAGAGGAAATCCACAGAAACTACCCGTTTATAGAAGACAATGAACCCGAAGTTGAGTTCGGCAAGCCCTGCGAAGTGTTGGCCCTCGTCATAGATATCCGGGGCTTCAGTATGTTCTGCGAAAAACCGAACATTGAGTCCCCGTATACCTGCGGTCTGATGTCCGCGTTTTATCACATGGTCAATCGCTCCCTGCAGCGCTTCCCCCCCGAAATGACAAAATTCCTTGGCGACGGCGTGCTGGCGATCTGGGAAACGAGTCCGAACGACCGGGATATTGCCGTCCGTGTGGCCATCCAGGCCGCGCTGGGCCTGCGCCACAAATGGCAATACGTGCGCAATAGCCCGCATTTCAGTCACGGCGCCCCCGAAGGCATTGGCGCGGGTCTTTCTTTCGGCTTGGCCAGCCACCTCCATGTCGGCAACGACTACATCGGCCGCCCCGTTAATATCGCAGCTCGCTTGTGCAACGCATGCCCGGCCAACCGCACCTATGTTGACCGGTCGGTGCCGGACATTCCGCACGAACTGGAAAAAGAGGAATACGTCGCCCACATAAAACCCTATGGGCGTCACGATATCTGGGCATTTATGCCTCCGTCGGATGAGTAGGTCTTCTCTGTGAAGGAAAACAGCGCTTTGCCCGTTCCAAACAGGATCCGCCCCGAATATAGCGGCGAACTCCCGATCCACAAGCGCCGGGAGGACATTATTCGTACGGTCCTCGAAAATCCTGTTACCGTGATTGCAGGAGAAACCGGTTCCGGAAAAACCACTCAGATCCCCAAATTCCTGCTCGAATGCGGCTTCGGACAAAAAGGGCTGATCGGGTGCACTCAACCGCGTCGGGTGGCGGCCCTGTCCGTCGCCAATCGCATAGCGGAGGAATTAAAGGTTCCGTACGGCGGGCCGGTAGGCGCGAAAATCCGGTTCACCGACCGGACGTCCGAGAACACGGCCGTCAAGGTTATGACCGACGGAATACTGCTGAACGAACTGCAGGACGACCCCGAACTGAAACGCTACGAGGCATTGGTTATAGACGAGGCGCACGAGCGCAGCCTCAATATCGACTTCATCCTCGGACTTCTTCGCCGGCTTCTTCCCCGTCGGCCCGACCTCAAGGTTCTCATCACGTCCGCAACCATCGATACGGAGACCTTTGCCCGCGCCTTTAATAATGCACCGATCCTGGAAGTCTCCGGGCGGGTCTATCCGGTCGAAACACACCACCGCCCGGTCGAAAGCATTCTCGGCGAAGGAAGCGACGGCACGTGGATCGAAGCCGCGGCCGAAGTGATTCACGAAATCCTGGAGGATAACCGGGAGGGTGACATTCTTGTCTTTCTTCCCGGGGAACGCGATATTCGCGAACTGCGCTCCCTCCTGGAAGAAGGGCCCGCCCGCCGCTGCGACCTGCTCCCCCTGTACGGACGGCTCGCGAACGAAGACCAGCAGCGCATTTTCCACCCCGGCGGACGACGGCGCATTATTCTGGCTACCAACATTGCGGAAACATCGATCACGGTGCCCGGCATACGCTTTGTCGTCGATTCAGGGCTTGCCCGCATCAGCCGCTACAGCACGCATTCGAGAACCCAGCGGCTCCCGATAGAACCCGTCGCCCAGTCCAGCGCCAACCAGAGGAAAGGACGCTGCGGCCGGGTGAGCAACGGCATCTGCCACCGCCTCTTTTCGGAAGCCGATTTTCTCGCACGGCCGGAATTCATGCCTCCGGAAATCCACCGCTCCAACCTGGCTTCGGTCATCCTGAGGATGCTCGCCTTTCGCCTAGGTGATATTCAAACATTCCCTTTTATAGATCCTCCCTCCGAAGCTGCCATACGGGGCGGGTATCGCCAGCTTGCCGAACTCGGGGCGATCCGTTCCGACAGCGACAGAACTGACAGGGCCGGTGGCACACGCCTGACGCCGCTCGGACGCAAACTGGCGAAACTCCCGGTCGATCCGACGGTCGGTCGCATGCTCCTGCAGGCACACGAGGAAAACGCGGTCGAGGCGGTCCTCGTCATCGCCGCAGGCCTGGCCATTCAGGATCCCCGCGAACGGCCCGCCGAAAAAGCACAGGAGGCCGACGAAATGCAAAAGCGGTTCACCCATCCAAACTCCGACTTTCTTACACTTCTTAATATATGGGAAACATATCATGACGAAATGGAGCGGTTATCCCAAAGCCGGCTCCGGAAATTCTGCCGCAACCACTTTCTCAACTACCAGCGCATGCGTGAATGGCGCGACACCCATCATCAGTTGCAACGCATCCTCAAGGACCTCCGCCTGCTACCGGAAAAATCGTCGCCGTCTCCGGCCTCATCCAAAACGGATGCCGGATACCGGAGCATTCATCGCTCCATTTTGTCCGGCCTGCTGAGCAACGTCGCCGTGAAGGAGTCCGGCCATGAATACCGGGGGCCCCGCAACCGTAAAGCCATGCTGTTTCCGGGATCCGGACTCTTCGACCACGCGGCCGCCAGAAAAGAACGCAAGGCCGCCTACGCCAAAAAGGCCAAACCCAAGACCCCGGACACAGCCGCGCCGGAGTGGATCGTGTGCGGGGAATGGATGGAAACCTCGCGCCTGTTTGCCCGGACCGCCGCAAAAATCGAAGTTGATTGGATCGAGGATCTCGCCGCCGACCAGATCCAGATAAAGCACAGCGAACCGTTTTGGAGTGAAAAATCAGCCGCCGTGCTCTGCCGCGAACGCCACCTCCTGTTTGGCTTGGAAATAAGCAGGAAAAACGTTCGCTACGCCGGAATCGAACCCGGGATCGCAACGGAGATTTTCGTTCGCAACGGCCTGATCGAAGGCGGCATCAAGGAACGTCCGGACTTCCTCCACCATAACGAAACCCTGCGGGAAGAAGCCGAATCGGAAGTTGCCCGCCTGCGCTCCGGCTCACCGGCCGCCGTGGAGGAACGCCTCAACCATTTTTATCTGGAACGCCTGCACGGCGCCGGCTCCTTCCCCGACCTCCGCCGTTTTGCCGGCGAACACCACGACGGCTCCCTTGATTTTCTCAAAGCGCGCCTTAAAGACCTGTTGCCCGCCAAGGACCTCCAGTCCGAAGAGACCCGTTTTCCCCGTTCAGTCGAAATCGGCGGAAGTTCCCTTGATCTGCGCTACCGCAATGATCCCGGCGACGAAGCGCACGGCGTTACGCTCCGAGTGCCCCTCCACCAACACGAAGCCATCCGTCAGAGCGCCCTCGACTGGGCTGTTCCCGGCCACCTGTCCGAAATGACCGAACAACTCCTGCGCAGCCTGCCAAAAAACATACGCCGCCAACTGCACCCCATAAAAGAACGCGCCCGCGAAATAGCAGGCACGCTGCACCCAACTGACTGTCCCCTTGTGGAAGAACTGAGCGCGGTTTTACAGCGCGATTACGGGATTGCGACCCGATCCACTGACTGGGACCAAAGTCTTGTCTCCGAGCACCTTCGCCCCCGCATCGAAGTGGAAAACAACAACGGCGAATTAATCGCCGCCGGACGTGATCTTGAAAACCTTAAGAAACAACTTGCCACAACGACCGAAAAACTCGTCGGCGGAGGGCTCGATACCTTGCCCGCCTGGCGTCAGGCAACCGCCCGCTATGAACGGGGCCCGCTCACGGATTGGAATTTCGGCGACCTGCCCCATGCAATCGATTTGTCCGGTGAGGCAGGACTTCCCTTGAAAGCCTATCCCGCATTAAAAAGCGAAAAAGAGGGGGTGCAACTTCGTCTTTTGCCCGATGAAAGCTCCGCCCGCGCCGCTACCGAAAGCGGCTGGATCGAGCTGGGGGCGCAAGTCATGGGGCGGGAGGCCGCCTGGTTGCACCGTGACCTGAAGGAACTGAAACAACTCGGCCCCCTGCTCCTCCCTCTGGGCGACTTCCCCGCGCTGCAAAACGCCGCTTGGGAACATCTCAAACGCCATCTCTTTCGCTGTGATCCAAAGCTCCCCCTGCAGGAAGAAAACTTCAGAAGCGTGCTGAAGCGCGCGGATGAAGAACGGCGCGGCCTGGTCACCCAACTGAGGGATCGCCTGCGCGAGCTCCTTGAAGCCCGGCAGACACTGACACTGCTTCTTGAAAAGAAAAAAACCCCGCGAGCCATAACTTTCCCCGGGATGCGCGAGCAACTTGAAAGGATTGCTCCCGCGGATTTCCTCGCGCATTACAGCTTTGAGGAATTACCCCATCTCACACGCTACCTCAAGGGCATGTCCATCCGGGCCGAACGCGCGCGACAAAACATAGGGAAAGACATGGAAAAGGCCGAACGCGTGGCTCCATGGGCGGACCGGCTCGACAAACTCGCAAAACGAGCCGCCATCCCCGTCTTCGCCGAGCCTGTCAAAGAGTACTTGCTCTTACTTGAGGAATTCAAAATCTCCGTTTACGCACAGGAATTAGGCACAACCCGCAAAGTATCCGAGCGCAGGCTGGATCAACTCGCCCGAAAGATCGAAGCCGATTTGGAATGAGAGCTCCCCTTTCGGGATGATCAGCGGCCCCATCGACACGAGCCGCCAATCAGTCATTGCAGCCCCGGAAAAATAACCACTTCTGATAATAAAGGGGGACGACAAGTCGACTGAAAGAAACACCGGCCAATATTGTCGGTTGTATAATAATCTGTCCCCCTTTTTCCGCACCAATCAACCTCATACCCGAAGTTCCATCACTGCTAAATTATAGCCTGTCCCTTATATTTTTCCTATAGCCTGTCCCTTGCTCATTAAAAAAATATGCACTTATTTTCACTTAAGGGCTTGCGGTTTTTGGATTATAAGGTAGTGGTTTTGTTATGAGACATGCACGTATTCGAGGGGCGTTTACTTTTCATTGTATGACACGGATTGCGGG
>JBKGYB010000138.1:0-5719 GCA_046546295.1 Opitutales bacterium
TTCCCGCGAAAATGTTTTTCTGACCACCAAGATTTTCAATGACAGCCTGGATGAAAACGGCCGAATAATCAATCCGCCGTGGGCTCCGGACTGGGATTAGGACAACCACGTTCTACATGGGCCGCGTCTTGATGGTGGCGGGAGCATCCCTGCTCCCGTTATGCCCGGGAGCCGGAAGCTCCGGCATTGCGCTTATTTCTTTTTCGAACGATTGCCTGCGAGAAACCGAAGAACCTCCCAAAAATCAATCATGCTCTGAGGAACCGCACCCTCGGCTTCGAATCGCCGAGCTGAGGTTCGCATCACCTGAGTGAATAAAGACGTGCTCCCGACTTGCCGCAGACGTAACGCAAAGACGCATCCGACCTGGAATCAAAAGGCATGGTGAAAACTGAGACGGAACGATGTGGTGTCGATAAAATCGTTGGAAACACTTTGTGTGAGAGTCATTACAATTTCGCTGCGTTCGCTTAATTCAAGCGCACTACCTACACTAAGGCGACCGTAATCCGACTCGGGGCTATCAGTCTTGAGCCTCAGTTCCTGGTCATTCAAGACCGTATCCACGAATGTTCCGTCGTCCTCGAATTCATGAATGTACTCAGCTCCAAAAAATGGGCGGAGTGTATAATCCGCGACTGGGACTTCCGACGCAACCTGCAAGCCTAAAACACCTTGAATCGAGTCAACATCATAACCGCTGACTGTCGCAGCCAGAGCACCACCGCCGCTTTCATCGAAGCCGTCAACATCGACATTCGCCCATTGCAAGCGGGTATAAGGGGTAAACATGACATTTCCAAAGTTCCGTGCATAGCGGGCGCCAATGGATGCGGAGAAAGTATCGGCATCCGTGTCGCCCCGTGCGTCGCTTGTCGCACCCACAATTGATGTGCGTCGGAATGTTTCGATGTCACTTTGTGCATATCCCACGCTGCCTTCGACGGAAAAAGAATCAAAGGCCATCCAGGAAGCATAAGCCATGATAGACGCGGTTTCGATGTCCGCGTTGCTCTGGTTGGAATAATCGATTTCATCGTCTTTGTATCCCAGCGCAACGCCGGTAACCAGGCTCGGGCTCCAGCGGTAATCGACGCCGGCGAGTCCTCCATGGTTGTCGCTATCGCCCGAAACCGTCGAAGAGGTCGAGCTGATATTTGCATCGTTGACCACCGCTTGCACAAAGCCGTTCCATTTGCGGTAATCGCCGTTGTCGCCTTGTTCCGAGGCGCGCAGTCTTTTCGAGTGCCTGGAAGTTATGTTATAGTGATCGTCCATCACGAAGGTATAAGTCTGAGCGCCCTTGATAAGTGTATTACCTATCTGGCGCATGCCCTGTAGCTCCGCCAAGCGTAGAAGCAATCGTTTTTGATCTTCACTTAGCCTCAAAATATTCTGCGTGAATTCATCTTCGCCAATTGTGCTCAGGATGGCGCCCGCGACTGCCAGCTGATTTTCATTCTCGGCCAGTTCGAGGAGATCGCCACCTGTCTCAATGAGTATGATGCTGACGAGGCTATCGATGAATGCGAGCGTGAAGGAGTCGGCGATCAGTCCGCCCTCGCGCAGTTCATTCAGGTCAGCCACGACACCTCCGGTATCAAGTGCCAACAGAGCATAGTCAGCGGTGGTATCGCCGTCGGCATCGCTACCAAGTGTCCCGTCCTCGGTTCGATCCGCGCCGCCCGCATCATCGGCGGTATAAACTTGATTTTCTGAGTTTAGGGCCAAGGCGGCCACTGATTCGGCATTTAAAATTTCCTGATCAAGAATCGAAACCAAGCGCGCGCCCTGGTCACCCAGTGCCTGCTGAATGGAGCCGGTTGTTAATGTTGAAGCACCCGGGTATTCTGAATCGTCGAGGATATCACGGTCTTCGTCGGTGACAAGAATAACAAAAGTCGGGCCATTGAGTTCGTTGTAATTGTTTAGCGCGAAGTCGATGGCGGCATAGCCATCCTCAAAGCCACCGCTCGTGGCAAGCTGGGAGGCAGCACCGGTAAAATCATTCGCATCCCCGAAAATATCTCCGTCTTCGTTCATCTCCAACAGACGGGGCACCCGATCCGAATTGCCGTATCCAACCAGCCCGAAGTTCAAATCAGTGACACCAACAGTGTTGAGACCGGTCTCAATCGAAGGAGCTTGACTTTGCAGGAAGTCATGTTCCCCGCCCATCGAACCGGATTCGTCGACGACAAAGAGTAGGTTTGCCGTTGAGGCATTGATAGCCAGCGGAAAAAAAGCAGCGAGAAGCAGGGTCGCCAAGTAGGTTGCATATGGTTGTGGTTTATTCATGTTAGCTGTGGTTTGGTTAGTTTTTTGATCAGTTTTTAATAAACTTAAGTTGAAGCGACGATAAATTTTGCTAATGGCAGTCGCCGTAGAGCCAAGATTGAGCGCTTTGCACAAGACTACGTCGGCCGAAGAGGTGGAGAAGTAGAGGGGTTAATCTAGAAAATTAAAAATTTTAGAAATTACTTTCGCATACTAAAACATTTAAAACGGCAGAGGCAAGAAAAAAAACGCCAAAATTCCCAAATCAGAAAAAACCCCGAAAATAGAAGGCCCTGACGGCGCTTTGCCTGCACTGGGATTCGGCGCCTGGCAGCTGAAAGCGGAAGTGGCGAAACACGCCGTACAGACGGCGTTGGAAACGGGCTATCGACATATCGATACTGCCCGTGCGTACGGAAATGAAAAGGAGGTCGGGCAAGGTATAGCCGAGTCCGGCGTTTCCCGCGAAAATGTTTTTCCGACCACCAAGATTTTCAATGACAGCCTGGATGAAAACGGCCGAATAATCAATCCTCCGTGGGCTCCGGACTGGGATTAGGACAACCACGTTCTACATGGGCCGCGTCTTGATGGTGGCGGGAGCATCCCTGCTCCCGTTATGCCCGGGAGCTGGAAGCTCCTGCATCGGGATGGTGCCCAGAGCGGGGGTCGAACCCGCACTCCCGAAGGAACCGGATTTTGAGTCCGGCGCGTCTACCAATTCCGCCATCTGGGCGTCTTTACGTTTCCGCATCTAGAAACAAAAATTCGAACGATGCAAGCATGCGTTTCCGGAATCCGGCACTTTGTTCCGGTATTGCCTTCTCCGTACGCTTGCACAGGGTTTCCCCCATGAAAGCTTTGTTTAAAGCCGCCGCCGGCTGGTTCGTTCCGGGCGTCCTTGTTCTGGTCGTCGCACTCAGTTTCGTTTTCGCCTTGTTCGACCCCTATCTCACGCCGATCTGGCCGAGCATGGCGGCGCTGCTTGTTGTCTTCACGACGCGCAGCGCCCTGCTCGGCCTGTTTATCGGCGCCCTCTGCGGCGCCGTCCTCGTGGCGGACGGCCGGCCCGACACCGCCCTGCTCAATCTTTTGATGGAGCAGTTTCTGCCCATCTTTGATTCCACATGGAAAATAAGCGCGATTCTTTTCACGCTCATCCTCGGAGGATTTGTGGCATTGATTGAAAGCGGGGGTGGCTTGCAGGCGCTGATCCGACGCTTCCTTGGATCAGGCCGTGTCCCGGCAAGACGCATGCAACTGGGCGTCATTGGCATGGGGCTGCTGGTTTTCTTCGACGGTTTGGCCAACACGCTTTTACTCGGACGCCTGTTCCGTTCGCCCGCCGACCGTTGCGGTGTTTCCCGGGTCAAGCTCGCCTATCTCGCGGACACCACCGGATCCGCCATTGCCTGTCTCGCTTTTATTTCCACCTGGATCGCGTTTCAACTCTCGATGATTCGCGAGGGCTATGAAGCCTGGGGCCGCGAAGCAAACGCGTATGCCTTGTTCTTCCAATCGATTCCCGCGAATTTCTATTGCTGGTTCGCCCTTTTGCTGGCGGTCCTGTGCGCGACCCGCGGCTTCAATCCGGGAAGCATGGGAGAAGCTGAGAGCGAAGCCCGTCAAGCGGCTGGTCCGGAGGAAAAGGACCACGGTGAAGGTGACGGCAAGTCCGCTCATTGGTTGTCCGCGATTCTCCCCATCCTTGTGCTCGCCTTTTCCCTGCCATTCATCACATACTGGATCGGAGCCCCGAGCCTTCTGCCCTTCGGTTTTGAAAAATTCGCCGAAGCCTACGGGGCGGCGGAAAGCGAGGTCCCACGCATCATGGTCGCGTCCAGCTTGCTGGCCACCCTGGCAGCGGCACTCGCTTGCCTGTGGAATTCCCGGGGCGGCAAAACGCAACGTCCGCAAATTTTCCGGACCTTCGTCGGGGGAGCCCGCCAGCTGGCAGGCCCGATTATCATTCTCCTGACGGCCTGGATGCTTGCGGCGGCGATTCAGCAGCTCGAAACCGCAAATTTCATCAGCGACTTATTGGACGGTCGGATCCCGGCCGAATTCCTGCCCTTTGTTATCTTCATTACGGGAGCGATCATTGCCTTTACGACGGGCACTTCGTGGGGAACCATGGGTGTCTTGATGCCCCTCGCCATACCGGTCGTCTTTTCCATGGGAATGAGTCACACCGGCGCCGAAGAGGAGCAGTTGATTGTTGCAGCCATCGCCGCGGTTTTCAGCGGAGCGGTCTTCGGCGACCACTGCAGTCCGTTTAGTGATACCACAATCCTTGCCTCCATTGCGTCAGGGGTGGAACCTATGGACCACGTTCGCACTCAATTGCCGTTTGCCGCACTGGCTGCAGCGGTCGCCGGCCTCGCGGGATTCCTACCCCTTGGGTTCGGATTTTCTCCATGGTTGTGTTTACTTTTGGGCTCTGCTCTATTATACCTGCTATCGTTTAAGACACCGTTAAAGTCCACCTCAATCCATCCGAATCATGAAAATACGCATTGAAGATAATTTCGAGGATGTCATTGGAAAAGCCACAGGCGGTCTCGGTCTCACTTCCGAAGACCTTGCAAAAAAAACAGACGTAGCGCGTGACGACATCCAAGCGCTCTTAGCCGGCCGCTACAACGAAAACAACCTCCGGGAACTTGCGCCCGCGCTGGAGCTTGACCCCGATGCGCTCGTCGCAATGGCCACCAACCAGTGGTACCCCGACACCATCCTCGTCCCGGGCTTGGAATGCTACAACACGGCTTTTCCGATTTCAGGTTACGAAGAGATGACGGTCAACAGCTACCTCGTCTGGAGCGAGGCCACCCGCGAAGCGATCGCTTTCGATACGGGAACAAGCATCGACATGCTCCTCGCCGATCTCAACAAGAACGAGTTGACCCTGAAAGCGGTCTTTCTCACTCACACGCACAGGGATCACGTCCTCGCCTGCGACCGCCTGCTCGAAGCCACGGGCCGCCCCACCCTCTATGCCCCCGAGAAGGAGCCTTACAACGGGGCGGAAGCCGTCCCTGACAAAGCGCGCGTCACGATCGGCCCCTTTATTATAGAAGCGCGCCTCACGTACGGGCACTCGCCCGGAGGCACGAGCTATCTGGTCGACGGCCTGCCCGAACCGATTGCCTTTGTGGGCGACTCCCTCTTCTGCATGTCCATGGGGGGCGCTAAAAACGCCTACGCCGAGGCCCTGGAAAACAATCGCAAACGAATCCTCAGCCTGGCGGGCGAAACCATCCTGTGCCCGGGACACGGACCCATAACCAGCGTGGATGAAGAACGGGAACACAACCCCTTCTTTCCGGAACTCATCAAAAGCAAAGAAGAACTCTGAAGCGGTGACCGAAGATCCTGTCAAAATCGGCTTAGTCCCTTATCCGTCAATTGCTGCGTTTTTCGCGCGGAAAATTTTTAATGG
>JBKGYB010000139.1:0-5712 GCA_046546295.1 Opitutales bacterium
GTTGAAACAGGCGCTGCGGATAAAGACCTGTGCGTCACCGGTCCAACCCTGGCGTTCATCGCGCTGCGGGCGGTCAGTGGGTACTTGGGGGAGCTGTTTTTACTACATGATCAGGACTATAACAAATTTCCGACCTTAAGTTAACGATACTCGGGGCTACGGCAAAAGAATTGGAAATGGGTTTTTCTTCTTTCCCCCACCCGGCTCAGTTGGTACTCAATAAAAAGCGGTTAACTCACGATTCAATGTTCTCTCCAGACGCCAGCGATTTTTCACTCATCAAAAGGCTGTTCGGCTACCTGAAGTCCTACCGGGGAGCCCTGTTCCAGGTCTATGCCCTCTATCTGGCGAACGGGATACTCAATTTGCTGCCGGCGGCCAGCCTGCGCTACTACTTCGACTTCGTCATCTCGAAGGATGCTATCGGAATCATGGGCCTGCGCTTCGACCCCGCCGGAGTGATCGATACGACGGGCGACCAGGTCATGGGCACACTCGTCTATTTTGGCAGCATCAGCCTCCTCATTATTGGGGCCAACGCAATCGGCGTGGTCATGCATCGGCGAGGCACCAAGGTGGCCCAGTTTCTACTGTTCGACATCAAACGAGAAGTGGTGAACAAACTCCACTCCATGTCATTCAACTATTTCGACCGGGAGCGCACCGGCAGCATCATGTCGCGCGCGGTCGGCGACGTCGACCGTATCGAGCAGATGGTCAAGCAATCCTTCAATCTGCTTTACTCGTTGATCCATTTCGTCTTCGCCCCGCTCATCATGATCGGGATGAGCCCCATTCTCTTCCTTTTCGTCCTCCCGCCACTGCCGATCATTGCCTTCGCCATGTATCGCATCCGCATCCTGCTCCGGCCCATCTATCGGAAAATGCGCGAGAAACAAGCCGAAATCGGCGCCAACATTCAGGAGCAAATCTCCGGCATCCGCGAAATCAAAGCCTTCGAGCGCAACCGCCAGTCCTACCGCGAGTATTCGCGCGCCAACGTCGACTACATCCGCCACGTCAACGACGCCATGCGCACTTGGAGCTTCAACCATCAGTTAATCTACGGGCTCAACGATTTCGCCATGGTTCTCGTCGCGGTGGGCGGCGGCTTGCTCGTCATTCAAGGCAGCGAGACCATCACGCTCGGCGTGGTCATCTCTTTTATTCCCCTGCTCAACCGCTTCTACCAGCCGCTCAGCACATTCCTCAATTTCTACGACGTGATCCAGCGCGGCCTCGCCTCGGCCCAGCGCGTCTTCGATCTGCTGGACGAAGATCCGGAAGTGAAGGATCGGGCGGAGGCCGCCAACCCGACCCTGGAACACGGCGAAATCGAGTTCGAGGACGTCACCTTCCATTACAAGCCGGACAGCCCCGGCGTCCACAACCTCAGCTTTCGCATCCGCCCCGGTGAACAGGTCGCCGTGGTCGGGGCTTCCGGCGCGGGCAAAAGCACCCTCGTCTCCCTTATGCTCCGCTTCTATGAACAACAAAGCGGATGCATACGGGTCGACGGCCACGACCTGCGCGAGATTACCCAACAGTCCATTCTCCGGGCAATCGGCATGGTCTTCCAGGAAAACTTTCTCTTCCACGGAACCGTGGCCGAAAACATCGCCCTCGCCCGCCCCCGAGCCTCGCGGGAAGATATCGTGCAAGCGGCCCGACAGGCCAACATCCTCGAAAGCATCGAGCAGATGCCGGAGGGCTTCGACACTATCGTGGGCGAGCGCGGCGCCCGCCTCTCCGGAGGCCAGCGACAGCGCATAGCCATAGCCCGCATGATCCTCAAGGATCCCCCGATCATCATTCTCGACGAAGCCACCAGCGCGATCGACACGAAGACCGAGCGAGCCATTCAGGCCAGCCTCAACGCCCTTCTCAAGGGCCGCACTGCCATCGTCATCGCCCACCGCCTTTCAACTATTCGCAACATCAACCGCGTTCTCGTCCTCGACCAAGGCTGCCTTGTGGAAGATGGCTCGCCCACCGAACTGGAGCAGCGCAACGGCCCCTTTGCCGAGCTGGTTGCGGCGCAAGAAGGCTAACGCGCCAACGAAAAAACCGCCTGCTTTCAGAAGATGGCAACGACTCCCCACCAAAGCGCAGTCACAGAAATCTTGAATCCGCCACCTTTTGAAGCAATCAAAGTTTTTTTTGGGATCGTATCGACAAAATCCCGATCAGCGTCCGTCATGCCCGTAATTTGAAGTGGACGAGCCATCCATATCCACACGACAGGTTTTAAATAATTCTGCACCTTCCTGAACAATCAACTCCATATCCATATAGACATGTTAATTCATACCGTTATTTTCTGGCTCAAGGACGAGCTGAACAGCGATCAGGTGGCTGAATTCCGCAGCGGCTTGGAAAGCCTCCAACGGATTGATGCCGCCGAGGCGGTCTACATCGGAACGCCGGCGCCCACACCGGAACGTCCGGTCATTGATACTTCCTACGATTTTTGCCTGACCGTGCTCCTCAAGGACATCGCCGCCCATGATGCCTACCAGGAACACTCCAGGCACAAGGATTTCCTCACGCAATTCTCCGGCTACTGGAATCAAGTCAGAATCTATGACGCCCGGTAGCTGAAGCCGCCGGAAGCCATTGCGACAACTGCAATTGCAACGCCGCTGTTATTCAAACGAATGGGCGCCGAGCTTGCGGTCGATTTTTTCCATTTTCAGCCGGGCCAGGGCGGGCACGCCGTTTTCATAAGGCACCTGCACCTCGCCTTGAATCAATGGCAAGGCATACTTGTAGAAATTGTAGTTCAAGCTGACCCCGTCCTCATTGATCCAGTTTTCCGGAAGCGCTTTCACCCCGTTGGCGATCTCCGCAAGGGCGGCCAACCCGGTTTCGCATTTGTAGGCGTCGCCTTCCCCGCGCAGCAGGGTCACCATTTTGTCGGTCTCGCCCCCGATAGCGGCCTGCACTGCGGCTTGTCCGGCCAAATAGGCTTCATCGTTGTCCGTCTTCGATGAATTGTGTACGGCGGCGCGCTGGGCCATGCCGAGCGTAACCGTCCGCGCCTTTACATCCAGGCTTCCGGTTACAAGGCCGCGCAAATATTCCGCCGCGCCACCCAGCTGCGAATGCCCGAAAGCGTCCGACCCGACGCCGGCCGTGGCCACATAGTTGCCATCCTGATCGACGAGCCCTTCGCCCACCACGACCATGCAGAAGCGCTGCTTTTGCAGCACCCGCTGGATGTCAGCGATGAACTTTACCGGCGAGAAGGCCACTTCGGGCAGGTAAATCAGGTGCGGGGCGGCATTCGGATCTTCCCGTTCCCGGGCCAGGGCCGAGCCGGCGGCAATCCATCCGCTGCTGCGCCCCATCACCTCAACGATCTGCACCAAGTCATGTTGCCCCATCGATGCATTGTCGCAGGCGATTTCCTTCACGGTGGTCGCGACGTGCTTGATGACACTCCCGTAACCCGGGGTGTGATCCGTGCTCACCAAGTCATTGTCGATGGTCTTCGGAATCCCGATAACCCGTAATTCATAGCCCTGCTCGGCTGCCAGTTTGGAAATTTTATCCGCCGTGTCCTGGGAATCATTGCCCCCGATATAAAAGAAATAACGAATATTGTGGGCTATGAAGACCTCGAGCACCCGGTCGAAATCGGCCTGGCGTTTGAGCTTGTACCGGCAGGTGCCAAGCGCCGAGCCCGGCGTGTGACGCAACGCACGAATCGTCTGTTGGGATTCCGCCGCCAAATCAATGAGCTGTTCGTTCAGTATCCCGAGAATACCGCTCAGACCACCGTAAATTTCTTCGATGCACTCATGATTGAGGGCCTCGGCCAATGCTCCGGCCAGACTTGCGTTTATTACAGAGGTCGGACCTCCTGATTGAGCGATGAGGCAGTTTCCTTCTAGTTCTTCTGGCATAAATTATTTTTGTGTTAAGTTTCGTTCGTTATGTTGTGTGTAATGTTCCGCTTTTTGAAAGCAACCATTAAAGAATCGTTCCGGGTTGATATTCGACCGCCTCCGGCAATTGACCGGCCTCTTCCCGGACCACTGAACGGAAATTTTCCACCTGTTCGCCGGCCATTCCCGTCATGCCGCGGGCTTGATCCACCAGCTCGGCGAGTCGCTCATGCGACAATCCCAAGCGCTCGTCCGCCGCGAGACGCTCAATCAGGTCATTCCGCCGAATTGCGCCGGACCTCAAATCCCGCGCCGCCTGCACGGCGTGTTCCTGGATAGCTTCGTGCGCGGCTTCCCGTCCGGCTCCCGCACGGACCGCTTCCATCAGCAGTGTCGTCGTCGCCAAAAACGGGCCGTAATGCCGGTTTTCCCGCTCGATCACAGCCGGATAGACCTCCATCTGGTTCAAAACGGTCAGAAAGGTATCGATCAAGCCATCCACCGCATAAAAGGCATCCGGAAGAAACACCCGGCGCACGACCGAACAGGAGACATCGCCCTCGTTCCATTGATCCCCGCTCAATTCGGAGGCCATCGTCAGGTAGCCCCTCAGAACCACTGCGAATCCGTTCATGCGCTCGCAACTCCGGCTGTTCATTTTATGGGGCATCGCGGACGAGCCCACCTGTCCGGCCGCAAACCCCTCGCTCGCCAACTCATGGCCCGCCATAATGCGCAGGGTCTTGGCAAAACTCGACGGTCCCCCGGCCAGACGAACAAAAATGGAGACCACTTCAAAATCAAGAGCACGCGGATATACTTGGCCCACCGTATCCAAAGAGGCGCCCACACCCAAGTGCTCGAGTATCCGCTCCTCCAGCTGTTCGACTTTTTTGCGGTCGCCTTCGAAAAGCGTCAGCAGGTCCATTTGGGTCCCAACCGGTCCTTTCAGGCCACGCACCGGATAATTGTCGATCACCCGGTCGAGTTCCCGGACCGCACAAAGGAAATCCTCTCCGAACATCGCGAGCCGCTTCCCCAGCGTAGTGGGCTGAGCCGGCACATTGTGCGTGCGCGCCGTTATCACGAGATCCTTCCATTCCTCGGCTCGGCGAGCCAGCGCCAGCAAAGCGGCCATCGCTTTAACACGGATGAGCTCCAAACCGCGAAGAATCTGCAGCTGCTCGACATTTTCCGTCAAGTCCCTGCTGGTCAGCCCCTTGTGAATATGCTCATAGCCCGCCAGATCGCAGAATTCCTCGATCCGCGCCTTTACATCGTGCCTCGTTACGGCCTCCCGCTTGCGAATGGACTCCAGGTCAATGGAATCCTTCACTCCTTCGTAAGCCGTAATCGCCTCTTCCGGTATATCCAGACCGAGATCCCTCTGGGCGCGCAACACGGCAATCCAATAATCACGCTCCAGCGCGATCCGTCCTTCCGTGCTCCAAATCGCACGCATCGGGTCCGAAGCATATCGGGTGGCGAGAACATTGGGTGTATTTTGCATGTTTCTTGTGGTGAGGAAAAGCGATGAATCGAACACATTTCCTCCCATCATGCCACAAAAAAACAGCAAAATTTTGCTGGCTGACTTCTTTTCGAACCGTCAACCCGTCGGGCCACTCGCAGGTTGTGCCGCGCGTGAGGATGACTACGGTTATCCTACATTCCGCAATTGAACCACTGATTAACACAGATAAACACTGATCAATAATGACTTATGGATATTGGGCCTTTCGCCGAACAGGCGAAGCAGTAAAAATCGCTAACCTGACTTCCCTAGAGATCGGCTTGTAGCCCCCATATTATCAGTGGTAGC
>JBKGYB010000140.1:0-5695 GCA_046546295.1 Opitutales bacterium
TCCCGCTCAGCGGGATCAGTGTGCATCAGTGGTTGTACTAATCTTTTTGGGTTAATCGAAGTAATAAATGTACCGAATTCAATCCATTCTTCAATCCGCTAACGAAATTACCTGCTCGCTACAGGATTCGTCTCCTCCCGGACACGGACGCTACCAGATGCCCAGCGCTTCCATGCCGGCGGAAGCTTGCTCCGCCCACCCCTTGTTGGCGGCCGGACTGGCGGGGCTGGGATGAAGCACTCGCGCGATGCTGACTGCCCGGCCGGTCAGGGCCGCGCGTGCCCGGCTTTCGGCAAACGCTCCCACGCCGATCACCCATTCCGGTTGCAACGCTTCCACTACCGCCCGCAGGTGCGCATCGCACAGCGCATAGAGCGCGTCGCGTTCCGCGCTCGGCAATTTGTCGGGGGTCCGGTTTCGCCCGCCCTCTTCCATAAAGACGAGAGGACAGTAATTCGCGACAAAATGATCTTCAAAAAAGGCCTCGGCTGTTCCAAAGCGCTGGTTGAAAAGTCCCCACAAGCGTCGTCCGCTGACTTCGCTCCGCGCACAGGCAAAGCCTTCAACCGGACGCTTCGGGTGCTCCTTTTGCGGCTTCCCGATCTCTGCAAACACTCCGATCCAATCGCGCACGGCTGCTATTTCCCCGAAGGGCACACCGGTCTGAGCCATTCCGTAAGGCCCCGGGTTCATGCCCAGAAAGACCACTTTCTTGGGCTTCCCGCCATGACGCTTCAAATACTCGTGATGGGCGGCCCATGCATAATCCAGCGGATTATAAACATGTGAGGTCGGTGGAGCGAACCGCAACGCATTGACCTCACGGGCAAGCGTCTGCGCCGCACGCGTCAGGGGCTCGCCGAGCGTATCAGGCATCACGGCCCCCCTCCTTCCTCTCGCTGTGCCCCAAATCGCGTCCCGGATCCACAGCGTCGCGCACCAATTGCTTCAGCTCCTTCATTTCGGGAAAACGCCCGGCTTCTTTGCGGTCCCAGAGCACCCGTCCATCAAGTGAGACACGAAAGGTTCCCCCTTCTTCCGCCGGACACAGGAACACGCCGCCCAACTCGGATTCAAATGCGCTCAATAATTCCTGCGCCGTCCAGCCCGCCCGCAAAAGCCAACGGCAGCCCGTACAATATTCTATGTCCACGCGTGGTTTCATCGCTCCAACAAATGAAAGGTGTATTTGTAATTTTCGTCGGTCGACGGCACGGAGGCCACGGTTTTCGTAAAGACCGCATGCCACTCCGGGAAATAGGTGTCTCCGGCAACACATGCATCGATTTGCGTCAGATGCAAGCGCTCCGTCAACGGCAAAGCTTCGCGGTAAACCGCTTCCCCGCCGCAAATCCAGACCGGTCGCCCGGTTTCCCGGGCTGCCGCCACGCCGGCCGCCACGCTGTCCACAACCGCAGCCCCCATGGACTCAACCCTTTCGCGCTGATGGGTCAATACAACAAAACGCCGGTCCTGCGCCCAAGTCGGCTCACGGGTCATTTCAAAGAAACTCGCCCGCCCCATGACCAGCGTCCCGCCCAAGGTCTTTTTCAAAAATATATCCCAGTCCTCCGGCGCCGACCAGGGCAGGACGCCTTTGCGCCCGATCACACGGTTCGCCGCGCATGCCACAATACAATTGACCCCGGGGTTGGCTGAAAGACGGGCCTCCAGGCGACGCACGCCGCTCATTTCCAATGCTTTCGCCAGTTCGCGAACGGCACGACCGCGAACGCGCAATTCGGGCGCAATATCGAGAAGCGGCCGCACCACGAAATCGCGCTCTTCGATCCGTGGATGGGGCAATTCAAGCCGCCCCGTTTGCAATTCGCTGTCGCCATAGGCGAGTATGTCGATGTCTATTGTCCGGGGCGCCCAACCGCCGCTGCGTGTGCGCCCCAGGCGATCCTCCACTCGTAAACAGGCCTGCAGCAACTCCTCCGCAGGAAGCGGCGTCCGCACCTCGGCCACCGCATTGAGAAAAAGCCCGGCGCCCTCGCCCATCCCGACGGCACGGTTTTCATACACCGGACTGGTTTGCACAAGCAGGCCCGCCCCCTCCTCTTCCAGAAACCGCAGCGCGTCGCGCAGTTGTTCAAACCGTTCGCCAAGGTTGCTGCCCAACGCCAGATACGCCTTTGTTAACGGCATCGCGTCACCTCCGCCGCAAAATAGTCGCATATACAATCAACCGGAACGGACGGCTTTTTGACCGCCACACGTACTTCCATCGCCCCGGCAAAACGCTCCAGAATGCCGCGGGCAATCGCATCGGCGCAACTTTCAATGAGATTGAAGCGCGTCCCTTCAAATATTTCCCGGACCACTTCGAAAAGGGCCACATAATCAAGCGTCTGTTCGGGATCATCCGCCCGCATGTCGAGTTCCGGATTGATAGCCACATTGACGTCCACATGAAAGCGCTGCCCTAGCTTGACCTCTTCTTTCATCAAGCCGTGCCGCGCGAAAAACGCGAGGTTTTTTAATTCGATTCGGGTTTCATTCATAGCGCACGCAATATTCGGTTACAACCGCACAATCACGGTTTTCCCGGACATCATGCACACGAATGAACCGGACTCCAGCCTGAACCGCAACCGCGGTGGTCGCAAGCGTACCGCTCAGACGCTTCAATGGATCGGGCTCATCGAGCAACTTCGCGATCATGGACTTGCGCGAAGCCCCCAGCAATAGCGGGTAGCCCACATTGTTCAGCTCGGCCAGAGAACGCATGACCGTCCGGTTTTCCTCATGGGTCTTCCCGAACCCTACGCCCGGATCGAGAATAATCGCGTCGTCAGGCACGCCCGCTTCCTTGACCAGCGACACCGAACGTTCCCAGAAGCTCCGGATTGCATCGAGCACATTCCCCTGCCCCGCGCTTTCCATCGGGCGGTTGTGCATGAGAATGCACGCCGCCTTGTGCCGGGCGATTACATCGGGCATTTCCGGATCGCGCTGCGCGCCCCAGACGTCGTTTACAATCGCGGCGCCGGCCTCCAACGCGGCGTCCGCCACCGCGCTCTTGGAGGTGTCGATCGATACAGGCACATCGGATTCCCCCCGGATCCTCCGAATGAAGGGCACTACGCGTTCGATTTCTTCCGCTTCGGGCACGGGCACATGTCCGGGCCGCGTGGACTCGCCGCCGATATCGATGATCGAGGCGCCTTCCTCCACCATGCGATGGAACCGGCGCACCGCTTGTTCCTCGTCAAAAAAACGCCCCCCGTCCGAAAAAGAATCCGGTGTCACATTCAGTATTCCGACAATATGGGTTTTTTCGAGGGGCAAGGCGCCGTCGCGAGTCACTATTCGATCCCTTCGCATGCTGTATTGACCCTTTAAATGCGCTGTCCGACAAGGTTATTTTTGCAAAACCGGCGTCGCCGCCCGTTCTTCCGCGTCCGCCAGACCGGCCCGCAACAGGTGCATCGCCGCACTGTCGGAGGACGGGAAAGAACAATGAAACGCCTCCCCCGAGGCTTGTCCCTCAATCCGCTCAACCGGCAGCATCCCGCAGGATGCGTTTGTTACAAACGCCAGCTCCGCTTCCCGCAGACACGCAGGCGAAAAAGCGCCCTCTTCTAACGTAATCCCCGAAGAACAGGCGACTTCGATCACGGCCCCCCGCACAATGCCCGGCAGCGCGCCTGTGCCCAGTGAAGGGGTACACAAAGTCCCCCCTCTGAAAAAAAACAGATTCGCGACCGTTGTTTCAGTCAACGCCCCATCGACATTGACCCGAACAGCGTCGTCATACCCGGCGCCCCGAGCGTGACGCAATACCAGCATGTTTTCCATATAGTTGTGCGTCTTGTGCCCCGCCAGCGGGGAATGCGGATTCATCGGCCAACGCTCGTCCAAATACAAACCGGCTGTTTCCGGAAAATTGGTCAAAGGCCTCGCATAGACAAACAATCGCGCGCGCTCCTCCCCGTCCCGCAACAACGACAACTTGATCGTGCCATCGCGAAGGTTCTCGTTTCGCGTCAGCTCCGCGACTGCCGCAAGCACGACATCCGGATCGCGGTTCAGGGGCAGAGCGAGCGCGGCAGCGGACCGGACCAGGCGTTTCCAATGCTCAGCCCAAAAACACAAGCGCCCGTCTTTCAGGCGCATCGTCTCAAAAATCCCATACCCATGCGCAAACCCGGATTGTTCCGGAGCAAGAAAGGCGCTTTCGCCGGAATGGAGAATATGAAGCTCGGTCATTTCAGGAGGAATAATCGTCCGCGCATTCAAGCTCTGTCAAACTTTACAATTCCGGTTCGGGCGTTGTTCCGGTATTGCCCGCGCAAAAGGAATCAACCGTCTCACGCATCGCGCGCCCCTTGTCTTTGGTTTCTTCGTATTCACTTTCCGGATCCGAATCCCATACAATCCCGCCGCCGACCTGGTAATCCAGGAATCCGTCCTTCAAGTGCAGGGTCCGGATGGCAATATTGAATTCCGCGTTGCCATCAAAACCAAGGTAACCGATCGAACCGGTATAGACCCCGCGCCGGGTCGGCTCCAATTCGTCGATCACTTCCATGGCGCGGATCTTGGGAGCGCCGGTGATGGAGCCGCCGGGAAAAAGCGCGCGCAGACAGTCATACACGTCACAGCCGTGAGCGAGGCGGGCTTTAACCTGCGCGGTTTGGTGCATCACGCGGGCGTACTTTTCCAAGTGGCACATCCCCTCCACCCGGACACTTCCGAATGCCGCAACACGGCCGAGGTCATTGCGTTCCAGATCAACGATCATAAGCAGCTCCGCCCGGTCTTTTGCGGAAGATTGCAGGGCTTCCGCCAGTGCGGCATCTTCCGCCGGATTCCTTCCGCGCGGGCGCGTTCCCTTGATCGGACGGGTCTCCACAGAACGCCCCCGCTTGCGCAGGAATTGTTCGGGGGATGTGGACAATATCGAAAAACCGGACCCTTGGATCCAGGCCCCGTAAGGCGCCGGATTGCCCGCCCGCAGGGCGCGGTACAGCGGTTCCGCCTCACCCGCAAACGGGCGACGCGCCCGCCGCGAAAGATTAACCTGATAAACATCCCCGCTCGCAATGTAGGCGCGCACACGCCGCACCGCCTCCAAATACGCGTTCCGTCCAATATTCCATTCCCACCCGCCGGCTCCGGGCAATCTTTGGCTAATGGCCCGCCGCTTGACCGGCGTCCGTACAACGGACTCGATTTCATTTATTGTTTGCTCCGCGCTCCCGCGTATGCCCAATGCCACAACCCACAACCGGCCGGTCCGGCGCTCCAGCGCAACAAGCCCGTCATACAAGCCGAAGTACAGATCCGGCAAGGCCCGGTCGTCCACGCTTCCGGCCGGCAAACGCTCAATTTGCCGGCCGTAGTCATAGGCCAAAAACCCCACCGCCCCGCCGGGAAAAGGGATCGGACAGTCCGCCTCCGGCACAAGATACGGGCGCATCCACTCGCGGAGCACCGCCAACCCGTCACCGCTCCGGGTCTCACAAAGCAGCCCGTCCCGGCGCCTCCGATAGACCCCGTCCCTGCCCTCGATCACTTCAAAGGGGTCCGCTCCAAAAAAGCTCCATTCCCCCAACCCGTCGTTCGTCTGCGCACTGTCCAGGGCAAACGGCAAGCGACGCGCGCCGAAACGCTCGATCAAGCAATCCACCGCAGGCGGATTTTTCAGTTCTTCAATTTTCATGAGCCGATTGTCGGGCTGGATCAT
>JBKGYB010000141.1:0-5685 GCA_046546295.1 Opitutales bacterium
CCAAAGGCTCGGTCGTCCAGTGGATTTTAAGGATTTTCGGGCGGGTTATATGGGATTTCTTTTCCTCTTAAAGTTGAATGTCGTAGCGCTCAATGCGTTTGCGCAGGGTGGCGCGTGTCATACCGAGAATACGAGCGGCATCGACTTGTTTCCCTCTTGTTTCCTGAAGCGCGCGTATGATGATCTCTCGCTCAATGGGCTCGAGAATGTTTTGTTTCCCTCCTGCGCGGATCTTGCGGTAGACTGCGTCAAAGGGGTCTTCGACCGGAGCGCCGACCAGGGAGCCCTCCTGTGCTTCATCCGCTTCATCCTGCGTCGGGCCAGCTGTGTCTTCTCCCGTGGCTTTATCCGATTCCGTTTGCATGGACGGGCTTGGATCTTTGTCCGGGCGGCCGCTGCCATCGGAGGCAGGAGTTATTTCTTTCGGCAGGTCCTTGGGGAGAATGGTGTCGCTCTGCGCCATGACGGCGCTGCGGTAGACGGTGTTTTCCAACTCCCGCACATTGCCGGGCCACTCGTATTGTTTGAGCAGGGCGAGGGCTTCGGCGGAGATCGTCTTTGCCGGGGCCTTGCTTTTGCGTGCGAGGCGCTGAAGCACGAACTCGACAAGAGGCGGCACGTCCTCCAGGCGTTCCCGCAGGGGCGGGAGCTGGATTCGTACGACGTTGAGCCGGTAGTAGAGGTCTTCGCGGAAGGTCTTCTCGCGGACCATTTCTTCGAGTGGTTTGTTTGTCGCCGCAAGCATGCGCACGTCCACTCGGATGGGTTGACTGCCACCCACGCGCTGGATTTCGCCTTCCTGGAGGGTGCGCAGTATCTTTGTTTGGGTGGACAAAGCCATGTCGCCGATTTCGTCGAGAAAGATTGTGCCTTTGTGGCATTGTTCGAATTTGCCGATCCGCTGTTCCGTGGCGCCGGTGAAAGCCCCCTTTTCGTGGCCGAAGAGTTCGCTCTCGATAAGGTTTTCCGGAATGGCCGCGCAGTTGACGGCGATGTAGGGGTCGTTCGCACGCAGGCTGTTTCGGAAGATCGCCCGGGCAACGAGTTCCTTGCCGGTTCCGCTTTCCCCTGTGATCATCACCGTCACGTCGCTGGCCGCAACCTGGCCGATCATTTTGAAAACGGTTTGCATGGCGGAGGAATTGCCGATGATACCGCCTTCGACCTCCTCCTCGCTTACGGATTGCGGTTTTTGCGTCCGACCGGCTTCGTCCAGGTCTTTGCAGGCGGCAAGAGCGGATTCGGTCAAAGTGACGATTTTTTTCAGATCGAAGGGCTTTACGATATAGTCAAAAGCACCGAACTTCATCGCTTCAATGGTGGTTTGGGTGGTGCCGTAAGCCGTCATGAGCAGGATCATGGCGTTGGGGTTCACGCTTCGCAGGTGCTGTAGGGTTTCGATGCCGCTGATGCCACCCATTCGGTTGTCGAGAAGCACCACATGCGGGGGGTCCTTTTCCGCTGTGGCAAGGCCCTCTTCACCACTCCCGGCTTCAAGGACATGGTAGCCGCGTCCGGCAAGCACGCGCTTCAGGGAGTAACGCAGGTCGCTGTCGTCGTCGATGACAAGTATGGTTGGTTTTGTGTCCGGAGCAGTCATATAAATAAGGGATATGGTTCAAAAGTGAAAAGCTTCGTCTGTTGTAGCAAGAAAGATGCACAACTTACAAAACGGCGGGAAAATGCGATTTTTTTATACAACAATTGCTTTTTCGAAAAGGGGAGTGATTATCATCCGCAAATAAGCGTTTGGAAATCCGTGTGTTTCCTGGAATTACGAGATGAAAGCGATCCGTTACAATATATGGGGCAGGGACCGACAAGGCTTTGCGTTGATAATGGTTTTGATGTTCATGTCTTTTGTTTTGTTCATCTTGCTTTCGATAGCGCTTCTTGTACGGGTTGAAATTTTTGCATCGATGTCAGCGCGGGAGGAGATGCGGGCGCGGGAAGCCGCCCGGTTATCCCTTATGCTCGCGCTTGGAGAACTGCAACGCAAAACCGGGCCGGACCGGAGAGTTACGGCCTCTGCAAAAATCGCTTCCGGCGGGGACGTCGAACTTGAGAGCGGGGCGGAATTATGGACCGGCGTCTGGAATACGGCGGCCCCCGGCGAAGAACCGGTTTGGCTGGTTTCCGGGGATGGGTTGCAACCGGATCAACCGGGTGCTTCGCCTGCCGTTTTGCTTCAATCCGGACATGACCCGGGCGAGGGCGTTCAGGGTGAAGAGGGCATTGCAAAGGAAGCGTACCCCGCAACACTGGCGCCGCTGGTGGAACTGGAGGAAAGCGGGGAACAGATCGCATGGTGGATCGCGGACGAAGGTGTCAAGGCTCCGGTCTCGCATGCGGGCGGTGAGCGCGCCGGAGGATATGCATGGGAGCGGGAGGGGGCGTTTTCGTATTATACGGGCCATTCCGAAAAGGTGTTGCCTGTGCGTTATGATCCGACTTTTCATTTCGGCGTGTTTGCCGGCATCGGGAATCCGAAGCCGGAGCATGGGCCCGGGCTGCCGGGTCTGCAAAGCATTGCGCAAGCGCCTCTTCTGTTGCCGGGCCTGGGCGAGGCCGGGCGCCGGAGAATAAACGCGGAAGCGGGGCACGCCGTGACCGTGCGAAACCGCTTTGTCCTGTCCGACACCGGAGGAAGCGGGCTGAAACGGGATTTGAGTTTTCTCAAAACCTTGCAACCGGATGCGGACATATGTGAGGAACTTGCCGGGCTTTACGGGGAGGATGCGGTTTTTCCCGGCCCTGCGGCTGTCCGTTTGGTCGGATTCCGGGGCAATCCGACCGCATTTCCGGCGGAAGAAATTTCCGGCATCCGGTTGTTTGAGGATGCCGGGGAGGCGGAATTCAGCATTGCGCCGGTTGTAACCGAGTTTCAAGTGAGCGGCGGAGTCGTGGCTGAACATGGGGACGCACCCAACGCGACAAGCCCGGAAAGCAGGCTTTTTTTTGCGCACAAGGTCTATTTCGAGCTATGGAACCCTTATACGGTTCCTATTCGGCTCGGTGAATCGGATTGGCCGAAGGAGTTGGGTTATTCCGATGTTCGGGTGGAGGTGCGGCATTTGCCGTCCTATCGCATAGTGAATGACGACCATCCCGAAATTGCCGCGGTTGAAGGCAAACTTGAGAATATCTCGCTGGTATGGAGTGCGATGCTTGCCCCCAAGACCCTGCGGCCCGGCATGGTTTACCGGGCGACCTTGCCCCTTGATTCGAAAGGCGACAACGCGAGCGGGCTGGTGCAACGACAGCTTGGGGAAACCATAAAGGGCAGCAGGTCGGACAACTATACGGGGTTTTTCTCAATGGGGGAGCCTGTCGAAGTCGTGCTTTCCGGCATCGATAGCGAGGGGAACGAGAAAGCGTTTCATAGTTTTTCAATAGCGGGCTATCCTGACTTTCAAGTGGATTATCATTACACGCATTCCAACAGGAGCACTTGGTTCAAGCGCAAGTTGGATGCTTCAAAGGAAGCAGCGTATGGGGCGCATTTTGCTTCGTTGGAAAAGCCGGGTTATGCGTTTGCGTTTCGGTATCGGATGCTGGACGAACAGGAACAACCGGGCGGACTGGCGGATCTTTCGAACTGGATGAGCCAGTTTGATCCCAGAAAAAACAGCTGGGAGGCGGACCTTGCCACATGGGATATCAATGCGGCCTGGGACCGGCAGCCGCCGTTGCCCTATGAGTTTTTCACGGCGACGGGGACGTGGGATCCCGGCCTGTTCGATCCCTCGGAGAGTTTTAAAGCAACGGATTTCTTCCATTATGAAACCGGCCACGGATCCACGGGGAGGCGCGACCGGATAGCGCGGTTTTTTGATCTTCCAAGCAGCGAGGTTGTCGATGTGGGGATCTTCCGTGCGCTTCAATACGATGACTTTCATGCGAACGGAGTGGGAACCCCTTGGGGCGGAGAGCTCAATCATTTGTATGACAGATACTTTTTTTCCACGCTGCCTGATCCGGAGATCGCTGTCTGGGACGGCGAAAGCGCACTTGCGAATCCGCGCTTGCGCGCCTACGGGCCCGCGCCTGCTTTGGAGAATGTGCATGCGGCGGAGCGTTTGCTGGTGTCAAACGGCTTCAACCTCAATGCGACATCCGAACTGGCCTGGGAAAAAGTTCTGGCGGGCAAAACATTTCCGTCCTCGACTTATCCGCTGCGTTTTGAACGGAGCGATTTTGAATGGACGGTCGCGTCCGGCCCTGTCCGCAACGCGCATTTTTCGCAGCCGCACGCCGCTGTGTTCAATCAGGAAGAACGGGCTGAGGACCCGCGCTATGTGTTCATTTCCCGCGACAATACGGAGTCCTATGGGGAAGCGTTCCGCATCGACCATGCGGACTGGATCAACGACCGCCAGCATCCGGCTTTCAGGCAGTGCGTTCGGGAACTCTCCGACGTCGAGGTTGAAGCTCTTGCCGCCGCGATTGTTGCTGAATTGAAAGCTTTCTATGCGGAGCGTGGAAGGCCTCCGTTTCGTGTCGCCGAACTTTTGAACGCAGGGGTGTTTCAGGATGCCATCGATGCGGTGCCGTCGATCAACGCAAGGACAAACGGTGAGGATGCGGTGCCCGCGTACATGCCGGCTTATTTTTCACAGGCCACGCTTATGAATGCCTTGGGACCATTCGCATTTGTACGCTCCGATACTTTCAGGATCCGTGCGTACGGTCGCGCCCCCGCTTCTCCGGGAGGCGGCCCGCCCGCCGAAGCTTATTGCGAAGCCCGTGTCCAACGCGTTCCGGATCCTCATCACCGGAGCGCTTTGGGCCGGAAATATAAGATTCTGGCATTCCGCTGGTTGGATCAGAACGATTTATAAACGCAAAACCCCCGTTTTCAAACGCATGAACTTTTCTTTTTTCCAGGGCATTATCCTTATCGTTGCTGTCGCATGCCCCGTCCTTTTCTCCTTTGCCGGCGCGACCGGGGACAAGGGGCATACTTTCGTCTTCCGTGTCTATGGCGTACAGCCCGCCGAGTATTCGGGGCTTTACTACAGGGGGGACAAGGGAGGAAAAAAGCCATTGCATTTCAGAAAAAAACACCGTTCACAGTCTTTCAAAGGCTCGCTTCCCGAGGGCGAAAAATTCTTCAAATTTTACACACGCGCCGAATCGGTGGAAACGGGCGGGGAAGTCTTTGTACCGGTCGCCACTGTCAAGGTGCAACCCGCTTGGCAAGAGGTGCTTTTTGTTTTCCACTCTTCGAGAGGAAGGGCTGCGGGAGGTATAAACAATCCGGATGTTGCCGCGGTGGAAGACGGGGATGCCGCGTTTCCGGCGGGAACGATGCGCATTATGAACATTACGGGGCGCGGCATCTCGGGCATAGTGAACCGGAAAAGACTGGCATTGAGGCGGGATGGGCTGAGTGCGCCGGTTAACGCTGATGACAGCGGGCTCGTGCGTGTAAGGTTTACCGTCGAGGGAGCTGCGCGCCACTACCTGATTTATCAAAACGAGCATTTCCTGAGTTCCGGGCACCGGGGACTCTTGATTTTACGAGCTCCGGCACGGAAGGGCTCAACCCGTATTTCCGGGTATTTGCTTGAAGGGCTTCCCTAACCAGCATTCTGTCAGACTTAGGACCACGGGTGTCGCAATTGTTTATCCTACATTCCGCAGTTGAACCACTGATTAACACTGATGAACACTGATCATTAA
>JBKGYB010000142.1:0-5681 GCA_046546295.1 Opitutales bacterium
GAGCGGCGACCACCTAAAAAAAGCATGGAACGTCATCACCGGAAACAACGCCTCCAAATGAACAAGTTGCTCGAAAAGCTCCACCAATTGGCGGAAGAATGCGCCGAGGACGACTGGGACGGCTGTATTGGAAGCCAAAGCATTCCGCGAAGAGAATCTCGATTTCGAAGCAGATGATACCCCTGTGCGACACGCGGATGTGGTCGGCTGGCCGTGGCTTGAGGATGACCCCGAATTCGGCAAATCCGAGCAGAAGTTGAAAGCGGCGGCCTTGGCGCAAAAGGCAAATGAAATGAAAACCCGGATCATTTATTCGGAATCGGGATGGACTTCGGATTTCGCCAAATGACCGCTCGGAATTATCCCAAATCCGAGCACCGATCCAGCACGGGCGCATTCCGAAAAAAAGCTTGTGCTGCGCACGGAATACTGTTTGTTTATACAGTATTCCGTGAATTTGCCATCGTCATGCCTTCCAAACTCACCCAACGCCAGCGCGAGATCGTAACTTTCCTGGAGACTTTCCAGCGGGAACACGGGATGATGCCGACCTGTCAGGAGATTGCCGACGCTTTTGGGTTTGGCAGTCCGAACGCCGTGCCGTCACACCTCAGGCTGCTCGAAAAAAAGGGCGTGATTGAAAGATTCCCCGGGAAGGCCCGTGGGTTGAGGCTGCTGCGTGTTCCCGAACCTGAGGGAATTCCAGTCTTGGGCGAAATCGCGGCGGGGGACCCGATCCTCGCAGCTGAAGCCTCAGGGGAATACCTTCCGGTTGCGGACAATCTGTTCGCGGGCAGCGACGTCTTTGCCCTCCGAATCCGGGGTGACAGCATGATGGACCGGGGGATTTTCGACGGCGATTACGCCGTGATACACGCGCAAACGGATGTCGACGACGGAGAGATCGCGGCGGTTCTGCGGGACGACGAAGCGACCTTGAAAGTGGTTTTGCGACCCGATGCCCACAGCCTCGTCCTTCGCGGCGCGAATCCAGCGTTTCCCGATATCGTAATCCGGGAGGGTGAGGCGCATCCCCGGATTCTGGGGAAGTATGTGGGCTTGATCCGATTGGAAAGGAGGGTTGCCTGATGCGCGGCGACCGACAGGCCAAACCGTTGGAAGAGCGCGTGCGCAGCTACGGTCTGCCGGGGGTGATTCGGTTGGATGCCGCACCTTCCGACCCCGCTCAGGTGGACTACCTCGACCTGCTGCCCAGAAGCAAGCGAGAGAGACCGGAGTTATCCGCAGTTGCGGAGCACCAGGGGACCGCTCTGCTCTACTTGGTGGATGCCGAAGCGGGGTTGGATTCCGATAACGCCCATTTGCGGAATATCTCCAACAATCTCGCCAACCGCAGCGAGCCCGCATGGTTGGGGGTGGTGCGTCCCGGCTCTTTGGAGATTTATCCCGTCGCCTTCCGGAAGAAGTGGTCCGGCCAGCCCCTCGAAGTGATCCACGCGAATTCCGAGGAGGCCCCGGTCTTTTTTCAGTCACTGGTTCATGGAACATTCCGAAAGGACCGTGCTCCCTGCGGTGCGGACTACGTATTTCAGCGCATCTACGACAATTTGACGGAAACCGCCCGCGCATTCGTCTACGAAGACGGCAAGGGATCTCTCGATGCCCTTGAAGTGCTCTCGATGACCGGGCGGGCGCTCTTTTTCCGCTTTCTTCTTGACCGCAGCATCGTCCGGGAACCCGAACATGATGAAATCTGCCCCTCGGCCGATTCCTTGTACGAAGCCTTCAGTACGCCAAGAGCCGCCGCCGAGACTTCGGCGTGGCTCGACGATACCTTTAACGGGGATTTCCTCCCGCTCGGCGAAGAGGCTTCCGTGCGCAATACGGCAAAGCCGGTTTTGGTGCGACGCTACCGAGCTTTCTTCGATGACGTGGAGAAGCGGGCCGGCATGGGCTTTTTCAACCACCTTTACGCCATTCTCCGGGGATGGCCCGCGGCCGGAGGAGCCGTGCAACTGGAACTCGACTGGGGGGAACTCGACTTCGCCCACATCCCTGTCGGCGTACTGAGTCAGGTTTACGAAAGCTTCAGTCATCTTGTGGACCGGCAGGCGGCTCGCGACACCAGTGTGCACTACACCCCGCGTCTGATTGCCGATCTGATGGTGGACGAAGCATTCGCCCCACTCGAAGACCCCGCTAATGCACGCATTCTCGATCCTTCCTGTGGTGCGGGCATTTTTCTTGTCCTGGCTTTCCGGCGTCTGTTCAAAGCCCGCTGGGAGCACGATGAGGAGCGCCCGCGGACGAACGTCATCCAGAACATCCTATACAACCAGATTTGTGGTTTCGACGTCAGCGAACCCGCCCTGCGGCTGGCCGCTTTGGCGCTCTACATTACCGCGATCGAACTCAACGCCAGCCCGCGCCCGCCGAAGAACCTGAAGTTTCCCCGCAACCTCCGGGGCGAGGTGTTGCACCGCTTTGGTGATGACGACTCGTCGTCTGGAGACCATGGCTTTGTTCTCGGCAGTCTCGGCCCGGAAGTTTCCGCCGAGCACGACGGGTGCTACGATATCGTCATTGGCAATCCTCCCTGGACCCGCCTGCGCGAAAGCCAAGGGTCGGAAACGGCGCAACAAGCGGATGACAGCGAAGAGGCCGAGACCGCAAAACTGAACAAGGAATTCACCGAAATCGGAAAGCGGGTTCTGACGGATCGGGGCTTGGCCGATTTGGCGAAGAAGTTTACGAACCCGGACAAGAACCCCGACATTCCTTTTCTGTGGCGTGCCACGGTATGGGCCAAAGAGAACGGCGTAATCGCCCTCGCCATGCCCGCACGCCTCTTCGGACGAACCAGCGGAATCGGGTTAAGAGCATGGCAAGCGATCCTTCGGAGCGTGTCGGTGACGGGATTGATCAATGGGGCGGATCTGCGGAAAACCGCCGTATGGGAAGGGGTAGACATGCCGTTCTGTCTGTTTTTCGCCAGAAACAAGCTTCCCGTTGGCACGGATGGTTTCTACTATTTAACTCCATCCTATGATCCGGAGCTGAACAAGCGTGGCCGTTTCCGCATCGATTACGAAAGCGCCAAGGCCGTTACGGTTGAGCAAGCGGAGAATCAGCCGTGGATACTAAAGACCCTGTCGTTGGGAACTTGGCTTGATGTGGAAATCATGAAGGCATTGACGGATCCAAACCGGCCAACGCTAAAGGCGTATTGGAAGCGTTGGGATCCAAAGAGGAAGAGGACCGGAAAAGGCTATAGCCTGCGGGGTAGAACAAAAGAAATTCCGCCCCCATTTCCATTGGACAGAAAAGATTTTGAGCCACCGTCAATTGGATGGAGGATTAAGTATGAACAATTGAAAAGTTTTCTGGATCGACGCGGAAAGAAAACAATTTATTCCTCGAAGGGGAAAGAGCTCTATGAACCACCACTAGTGATCATCCCCCAATCACCCGGACAAGACCCTAAGAAAGCACGCGCCTTCCTGGCTGAAAAACCGGTTGCTTTTTCACAAAGCTACTACGGCTATTCCTGTGCCGGACACCCCGAGGCAGATGCGCTCGCCTCACTGATCTACCTTTTGCCTCAGTCCACGCTCTTTGCCTACTTCTGCTTAATGACGAGTCGTCGGAGCGGCTTTGACCGGCAAACCTTCAACAAAGAAGAATTCGAGGCACTGCCGTTCCCGGAGATCGAGGAGCTTCACAATGAGAGCAAAACCAAAATTCGCGAAATTTCCCGCAGATTGCGAGAGGATGCGGAGAAACCCTGGGATGAGCTGGATGCCTTTATCTTTCAACTCTACGGCATGGATGCGGATGCCGTTCAGGTGGCCCGCGACACCCTTTATGCGTCCGCCTACTACCGGAGAGCCGGACGCGAGGCTCTGGAAATCACCAACGGAAAGAGCCGGGCGGAATTTCTGAGAGTTTTGGCGGATGAACTGAATCCGTACTTTGATGTCTGTGGAGAACGTGTCGAGATAGGGGAAATCACAACCGCCTCCGAGGCATGGATCCAACCGTGGTTTTTTCTCTCGCTTTCAAAGCAGGGCGAAACCGTTCGATTGCCGGGAAGCTTATTGGCGAAAGCCATGGACGTGGCCAACCAACATGGCTCCAGCCGAATTCTCGTACGGTCACCCCGCAAAACCGGTGTTGTCATGGGGCTGCTCAATCAAAACCGATGGTGGACCGCCACCCGTGCCCGCCTGTGCGCCCAGCACATCATTCGCGAACACATCGAAGCCTTTGGGCTGGCTGAAGATCTATGAAGCGGGACAAACCGATCCGTTTTGCCTTTGGCATCCACCCGGACAGCTATCGGCTCCCGCATCCATCCTTGGGCCTTCCCGTTATCCTGCTTATTCGCAAGGTCCTCGGCCGGGCCTTCGAACTCATGCGGGAGCAGAACTACCCCATAGCCGAAGCTCATGAAGACGACATCACCCGGGACCTTCGAACGATTATCGAAAACAATCTCCGGCAAACGGGTGAGATCCCTGGTTTTAGTCGGAGGACTTTTGATTTTACGGTAAGGCAGGGGCAATGGGAAAACTACAATGGAATCGTTTTGACCAAAACGCCCGACCTCTATTTCCGACTCAGGCGGGACGACTCCTGGAATCCGCGATTGATTTCCGAATTCGATGGGTTGTTCATTGAGTGCAAGCCAGTGGATCGCAAGCACCCGGCGGGCTCCGATTATTGCGATCTGGGCTTGCAGCGCTTTATTGACGGGAATTACGCGTGGGCCATGCCGGAAGCCATGATGCTTGGATACGCTCGCCACGGTCGCACGATACCAACCCATCTCGTGCCAGCCATGGAAGAAGAAAAACGCCGCAGCTCCCTGCAAACCAAATCCATGCCCCGTTCTATCGAACACAAGTCAAAATGTGGAGTGCCCTTCGCTCATTCGCTTCATGTCAGTCAACACACACGACCCTTTAATTGGAGAGAGAATAAAGGCCGGGCCTCGGACATCTCCATCTATCATGTATGGTTCGACTGCGATAAACCAAAAACAGCCTCGTCTATCCCGACCTTCGCCAAATCATGATCACCTACCGCCAAGGCAACTTGCTTGAAGCCGACGTGGAGGCCGTTGTGAACACGGTCAACACGGTCGGGGTCATGGGCAAGGGGATCGCCCTCATGTTCAAGGAGCGTTACCCGGAGATCTTCAAGATTTACATGGCTGCCTGCAAATCCGGAGAGGTGCGGACCGGGCGCATGTTTGTGACGCCGACCAACGAATTAAGCGGCCCGAAATGGGTCATCCATTTCCCGACAAAGGAGCACTGGCGCCGTCCATCGCAAATGGAGTGGATTGAGCGGGGCCTCGTCGATTTGGCGAGAGTGATCCGTGAAAAAGAGATTCGGTCCGTCGCCCTGCCGCCGCTGGGCTGCGGCAACGGTGGCTTGGAATGGCCGGAGGTGAGGGAGCGCATCGAATCCGCTCTCGGGCATCTCGAAGGGGTCGACATCCTCGCTTACGAACCAACGCCTATGCCGATTTAAAAATAGAGAAAGTTGCAGTATTCTTGCGCGGAGCGACCGCCATGCCCTATGCGACTGTTTTGGAGAAAACAGATGCGCTCATTGACGGTTTTCAATCACCGCTTGGACTCGAACTACTCGCTACCGTAGACTCGGAAATCTTGATCCGTCACCGTGTGAAAAGTTGAAATAAAATTTTTAAG
>JBKGYB010000143.1:0-5627 GCA_046546295.1 Opitutales bacterium
CCCCGCAACCCCGCAACCGGAATCACCCTTCCGCCCGGCGCGCGGCGTCGTCCTTAATGGCCTGCCCCAACTCGACCAACTCGTCGGCAACGCTTTTTTTGACTTCGGGCAAGGCTTGGCGGTCGGGCGCTTCGGATCTTCCGAAAGTATAGAATTTAACTTTGGGTTCCGTGCCGGAGCCTCGGACGGCTACGCTGTACCCGTTTTCCAATTCCAGAAAATAAAAATCCTCGTTCGGTATGCGTTTTCCGTCGGCGTCGACGATTTCATCTTTACCGAAATCGGTAAACGCGGTAACTGCGGTCGCCCCATACGCCTGCGGCGGATCCTCCCTGTAAGAATCCAGAATCCGTTTAATCTTCCGGCTCCCCGCCGCCCCTTCGTAGTATACGCTGGTCGTTCGCTCTTCGTAGTAACCGTGTTCCAAATACAGCGCGTCCAGAAATTCCGGGAAAGTCACGTCCTGTGACTTGAGATACGCGGCCAGCTCGCAGAAGAGCAGCACAGCGGCGTTCGCATCCTTGTCCCGGACACGGTCCGAGGCCAGGTAACCGTAACTTTCCTCCCCGCCGAAAACAAAGAACGTGGAATAATCCAACAAAAGATCGGCCCGTGTCCAGGTGTCGCAGGCGTCGTAATCGATAGCCAGGCCTTCCTTTTCCATCAGACGGGTCTTCATTTCATTCTCATACGCCGCGAGTTTTTCACCTATCCACTTAAAACCGGTCAGGGTGTTGATGGTTTTCAGGCCGTGGGATTGCGCCACGGCCTCCTGCATCGGGCTGGTCACAAAAGTCTTGATCAGGGCGGCGCTTTTGGTCCCCTCTTCCGGCAGAATCCCGGCTTCTTTCAATGTCGTTATCCGGTATTCGGCGAGCATGGTCCCGATCTGATTCCCTGTAAGGAGCGTCATTTCACCCTTGTGATCGCGAACAGCCACTCCCATCCGGTCGGCATCGGGATCGGTAGCCAGCACAACATCCGCCCCGCTCGCCTCCGCCCGCTCAATTGCCATAGCCAGTGCTTCCGCATTTTCCGGGTTGGGCGACTTTACGGTCGGGAAACGGGCATCCGGCTCCATTTGTTCCGGCACTTGCAGCACTTCCACCCCGAGGCGCTGCAAAACGGGCAGGGTCGCCTCGCCGCCGGCGCCGTGGATCGGAGAAAAGACCACTTTGAGGCCCTCGTTCTGAATCGACTCGCGATCAAGGACGCCCTCTTCGAGCAAGTGGAAGTAAGCCGCATCCTCCTTGAGCCCGAGCACAATGACCGGGTCGAGAGCTTTTTTCAGGTAGGGCGGAACTTCTTCCAGCGTCACCTCGTTCACCCGTTCGACAATGCGCTCCGCATGCGGTGCGACAACTTGCGCCCCGTCCTCGAAATAGACCTTGAAGCCGTTGTCGTGCGGCGGATTATGGCTCGCTGTAATCACGGCCCCACAGGTGGATTTGGTTTGCCGCACCGCAAAACTGAGCTGCGGGGTGGAACGGGGTCCTTTGAAAATCAAGGCCTGTCCGCCCAGTTTGCACCATGTGGATGCGGCGAGTTCACAGAAATGCCGTGAAAAATGACGCACGTCATGAGCGATCACGAACCGCGGCGGATCGTAGCGCCCCTGTTCGCACAGGTATTCACTAACATACCGGAACAAGCCGATCGTGGCCCGGATAATATTAAAGTCGTTCAGCGCGTTCGTTCCGACCGCCGCATGTTCGGGCGTTCCTTGCCCGGACGGCTCGCCCGTCTCCGCCGCAGTCGTCACCGCCCCGATCGTGCGGCCGCGCATGCCGCCCGTCCCGAACGCAAGGTTCTTGTAGAAACGGTTGTTCAGTTCCTCCCACTCCCCGTGTTCGACGAGCTCGCGGATACTTTGTCCCGCCCATTCGGGCAAAAACCCGGCCTGCGCCCAAGTCTTCAAATTTTCGGCGGCGCCGGAAAGAAGCGAACCCTCTTTTTGCGCGGTATCTATGCTTTCGGTGATGTTCTTCATATGCATGTTGCTGAATTAAAAGTCGTGGAATGGATCACCCCTCCCCGTCGACGATGGTTCCCTCTTGAATCACAGGTTTCCGTGCAAGCCGGTTCCAGCGATCCAGAAAGTCGGCCTGATCCACCGCAAAGCGTGGACTGATCTCAAAGGACACATGGGGAAGCCCGGTCTCATCCGTTTCTATCTCCTCCCCGGCAGCACGCAGCCATCGGGCGAAGAGCCGGAGCTGGTCTTCTTTTGCCGTCCGCGGGGAATCCGCTCCTTCGGCATTTTTGACCGGACTGAAATCGTCCGCCCGGGCGGCCTCGATAATCACCGGATGCTTTGCCAGCGGCAGCGCGTCGAACACGAACATTTCAAATTTTATTCCGTTCGGCTTTTCCGGTTCGACATAGGCGCCCGCGTGATCGACATACGGGACTTTTTTTTCCGCCCGGTGAAAAGGGAGTTCAAATGCTGTGCCCTCGCCTCCGACCCGCTCGACAAAGTTGCGGTCAAAGACATGAATCGCGACGCTTCCCGCTTTAAAGCGAAGTGAGCCGTCGGTGAGGGTCTCTTCCTGCATTTCCCGCGGCATGTCGCTGTATTCAATGACCCGGGTGGCGCCGCCCTCGGTGCAGAAATGGCCGACTTTTTCGCCGGGATATGCCTTCGGAACCATTTTGCTGCTCAACTCGGATGCCTCGCTCACATGAAACCCGATAAAGGCGGGATCGATACACCGCACGATGGGGTTGTCGACCTGGAAATAACTGATCACATCGACCCCCAGCTCCTTCATGCGCTCCGTGGCGCCGCTTCGCACAAGGGCGCGCAAAGCGCCGCCGTGGCCGTCCGGGGACATCGCGATCCTATCCTTGCCGGCGAGCAGGATCCTGCCCTCAAAATCAACTGCCGGGACCACGCCCTGTGTAATAAAACTGACGAATTCCCGGTCCAATCCAAAAAAACCGTTCTGTTCAAACGCGGCGACCGTTGCCTCATGATTGACCTCACTGGTCAAAATAAACCATGGTATCGTGACGCCGAATCGTTCACCGGATCGGGCGATCTTTTCCGCAAACACTTGGAAGAGGGTCTTTTTCGAGACGGGTGTGACGGGCAGAGTTCCCTTTGGGCCGTCGAAACCGAGTCGCGTGCCTTGTCCGCCGGCCACGGTAAAGGCTCCCACACGCCCGGCCTTCAAGGCGTCAGCACCCGCCTCCCGGGCCGTTTCCCATTGTCCGGCATCGCCCCCGTGCTCCGGCAGCGCTACATAAGGGGCGGGCTCCAGGTCTTCGAGATTGAGATCCCCCGCCTTTTTGGCTTTCACATGCTTGGCAATCAGCGCGTTCAACTCCTCCAAGTCCACCGACGCGGCCTGCGTCAGGAGTCGTTCCTTCGCCGCAGGCTCGAGTTCGTCGATAAAACGAAACACATGCCCCTGTCCGGCCTGTTTGAATGCTTCAATGATGGATTCAGTGCTCCCGCTTGTTTTCATATTCCGAATATTTAATGTTGCAAGACATGGGTAAAGAACGGACAGCCGACTGCATGATCCGTCAATTTCGGGTAAAAAAAAGATTGCGCCCGCACCACCGGCCCACAGCTACTCCTCCGGGAAACGGAACACAATTTCATCGGGCCGCGCATACCCAAGGCGTTCACGAACGACCCGTTCAAGAAAATCCGGTTCTTCGAGCAAGCGGTGCACATAGACATCCTTTTGTTCAAACGCTTTACGGGCTTGTGCGAGACGCGCTTCCGTTCTATTCTCTTGTTCCCGATGATTCTTATAAACCCTATATTTGCCGACCACGAGGCTGCCGAATGCAACAAGCACAGCACAAAATACGACACAGAGCAGGAAAACCAACACCCGTTCTTTACGTGGCACTGCATTATTAGACATCGCGCACAGTTAAACGCATTTCCATGGGATTGAAAAGCAAAAATTCCATTTCTTTCACACGAGTTAACCAACCTTTTTGACCATGTATCAGGATTACTTCGGGTTCAGGGAAATGCCTTTCCACGTAACACCGGATCCGCGCTTCCTCTTTCTGAGCCCTACGCACGAGGAAGCGCTGCAACATTTGCGCTATGGGATCCGCGATCGGAAAGGATTCATTGTTCTGACGGGAGAAGTGGGCTGCGGGAAAACAACGCTCTGCCGCAAGTTAATGGAGGAACTCGATGAAGATCCGAAGTGCGACACCGCGCTCCTGCTCAATCCACGCGTATCGGAGACACAACTGCTCCGGGGCATTCTTAAAGAGTTGGATGAAGCGCCCAGGGCGCGCTCCAAAAGCGACCTTCTGGATACGATGCACGATGTTCTTCTCGACCGCATTGCGCAAGGGCGCGAAATTATTGTCATTATCGATGAAGCCCAAAACCTGTCCTTCGAAATCATGGAAATGTTGCGCATGCTGTCGAATCTGGAGACCTACAACCAGAAACTGCTCCAAATCATTCTGATGGGGCAGCCGGAACTCAACGCGCGGCTGCGGGAAAAACGCCTCCGCCAGTTCCGGCAGCGCGTGCTTGTGCACTACGACTTAAAACCTCTTAAAACAAAGGAAGTCCACCTCTACCTGCTGCACCGGCTCTCTCTTGCAGGCAGTAACGGCCAGCCGCATTTCACTCCGCGGGCCATCCGGAAGATTGCCCGCGACAGCCTGGGGATCCCCAGGATGATCAACAATATTTGCGATAAAGCCCTGCTCGCCGTTTTTATACGTAACGGAAACGAGGTCACTTGGCGGGATGTCCGTAAAGCCCTCAAGGATATTAACCGCCTGCATAAATAACCCTTTCCCTCTTCTTTTTCTTTCCTACCCATGAGTCTCATCAACCAGGCTTTGAAAAAAGCCCAACGCGACCACGGCACGGCCCGAGGAGCGACATCTCCTTCCACCGGCGACGCCGCCCATCAGCCGGGCGGAAGCAGCGGAGCGCCTCGGAGAAACCCGCTCCTTGTTAGCGGAGTCGTCGCCGCATTTGCGCTTCTTGTCGGGCTCGTCGCAGGCTTGAGCTTTGTCCTGCTACAGCAGCCCCCGCCCCACAGCACATCAACGCAGCCCCGAGAAGAACAGGCTTCTTCCCCCGCGCCTGACGCTCCTCCCGATACCATGGAAGCAGAGGAAAGCCCGCCCAAACGGAACGCATCCGATGAACCGGCGGATAGCTCGACGGAAGAGGCCGCAGCGCAACCGGCGCCCCTGTCTTTCGACGCACAAAGGGGCGAGGAATTCGCCGAAACACTGTTCCAGGCGCGTCAGGCAAGCGTCGAAAAATTAAAGGAGGAAAAGGCGACAGGCAAAAACACCTCAACGGAAGCAGCGGAAAGCGAGGACACGACTACGCCATCCAATGATGAAAAGGAAAGTACGGTAAGCCCGGATGAAACGCCTGCGGAGTTGAAAGAAAACATCATGGATTGGCTGGCGCGCGCGAAAATCAACGGCGTCCGCCTTTCCGACAAGGGCAACAAAGTTCTGCTGAACAACCGGGCTTACAAGACGGACGACACGGTGCGCTACAAATACGATCTGAAGGTACTCATTATTCAGGAGCACCGCATCCTGTTTGTCGACGGCTACGGAACAAAGTACCTCAAGCGTTTATAATTAACAACCGTTGCGAATTACCCTAC
>JBKGYB010000144.1:0-5496 GCA_046546295.1 Opitutales bacterium
CCTCGTAGCGGGTTCACCCCGCGATTTCCGGGGCAATCTTACGAGGGCGCGACGTAGGCCGGTCCGGTGGCATGCGCCGTTTCGTAGGCGCCTTCCTGCCAGGCGCGTACGCGGTCGGCAAGGAAGTCGATGAATTTCGGGTGTTCGTTCAGACAGGGTATTTGCTCGAACGATTCACCGCCCGCTTCAAGAAAGGTCTCCCGCCCCTGTCCGGCGATTTCTTCCAGCGTCTCGAGACAGTCCGCCGTAAAGGCGGGGCAAATTACCTTTACCTTCTTGTTGCCCGCTTTGCCGAGTTCTTCAAGTGTCTTGTCGGTATAGGGCTGAAGCCAGGGCTCCTTGCCGAGACGGGATTGAAAAGAAACTTCGTATTTCTCCGGCGGCAAGCCCGCGGCCGCAACAAATTTTTCCACCGTCATTGCGCACTGGTGCCGGTAGCAGGTGGCATGGGCCGGGTGACAGGTGTTGCAACAATCGGGTGTGGTCAGACAGTGTTCGTGCGAGGGGTCGCCTTTTACAAGGTGGCGTTGCGGTATGCCGTGAAAGGAGAATAGAAGTTTGTCAAAATCGCCTGATTCGATTGAGGGTCGGGCGCTTTCGTAGAGCGCTTCGATATAACCCGGCTCCTGGTAGAACGGTGGCAGGAGGGTGGTTTTCAAGTCCGGCTTGCGCTCGCGGATCGCACGCATCAACCGGACAACCGCCGTCTCGTAGCTGGACATCGCATAGTGCGGATACATTGGCATGATGAAGAGGTCGTCCACGCCGCGCTCCAGGAGTTTGTCCAAAGCGGCGGGAGTGGAGGGGTTGCCGTAGCGCATCCCGAGTTCGACCGGCAGCCCGGTTTTTTCAGCGAGTGCGCTGCGTTGCGCTTTCGAAATCGAAATCAGTGGCGAGCCGTCCTCGCCCCAGATGGTGGCGTAGGCCTGCGCGGACTCGCGCGGTCGTTTTGGGAGAATGCGGCAGTTGACGATGAACCAGCGAATTGGAAGGGGGGCGTCCAACACGCGTTCGTCCATCAGGAATTCCCGCAGGTAGCGGCGTACGTCCGGAACGGAGGTGGAATCAGGGGAGCCCAGATTGAGGAGGATAATGCCTTGGGTGCTCATAAGTGGTATGAAAAGGTGGTGTTCGGACAGCTTTGTCAAACCATAGCAAGCGTTCGAAAAAATGTCGCTAAGGCGATTGTCGGTAGGCGGTGGGGGAGTGACCGGAAAAGCGTTTGAAAGCGGCTGAGAAATGATGTTGCCGGGGGAGCCCGCATCGTGCGCCCACTTCCATGATTTTCAGTTCGGTTTCCCGAAGCAGGCGGGCCGCTTTTTCCATGCGCATACGGTTGAGCCATCGGTAAGGGCTTTCTCCGAAATGCCGCCGAAAGGCGAGTTCGACCGAGCGCCGGGACCCCCCTGCCATGCGCGCCACTTTGTCCATTGAGAGTCCCGGGTCTTCCAAGTGCTCCCGCAAACATGCGGATGTACGCTCGGCGAGTCCGGAGGAACCGCGCCGAAGCGAGGATTCCCGGATCTGTAGGTTGCAACCGTCGACGGCATGGTAGCGTGGAGGGACCCGTTCTCCGGCTAATTCGGCCTCCAGCAATCCTGCGGCCAGCTTCCCGCAGTCGTAACAGGGCAATGAGAAACTGCTTATTCCTATGCACGCGAATACCGATTCCGCAGGATCATTGTCCACGCCGACAACCAGAATGTCCTGTCCTATCCCGGAACGGGGCGGTTCAAGGGTGGTGATCAGTTCCCGTGCCAGACGGTCGCTGGAGCAGAAAATGCCGAGCGGTTTTTCGACCGATAACAGGGGGTTTGGATGTCGGCCGAAATCGGGACTTGTCTTGAGTGTCATGCAGGATGCTTCCCAAGGACCGCAGTGACGCTCCAAAGCTTCGCAATAGCCGCGTTTGCGCTCCTCCACCGCATGCATTCCACCCGGCCCAAGAAATGCAAATCGCACGCAGCCCTGCCGTATAAGGTGCAGGGCCGCGGCTTGCCCGATCGCCGCATCGTCGACTCCGACCGTCGGAACCGTGTGGATGGCGGACATGCGGAACAAATTGATTGCACGCACCCCTTTTTCCCGGAGATCCGCCAGCCACCGGTCGCTGACGAAAGTGCCGATGATTCCGTCAAGCACGCCCTCCTGAATCATTTTCCGAACGTCTGCCTCAAATCCGAAATGCAGCGGAACAAGTCGCCAGTCCAGCGCCCGGCCCGTGCTGTGATCCACAATGCCACGGTAGATTTCTCCCGTGTGTCGGAAATTCAGGTCAGAGGCGACCGCAATTGTGGCAGAATTCATATTGCGGATATTTGTAAGTAAAAATACGTAAATACGCAAAGACAATTTCAGGAGATTCCGTTACAGTGTCGTGCAATGAAAAAAGCATTAATTACCGGGATCACCGGCCAAGACGGATCTTATCTCGCCGAATTGCTCTTGGAGAAGGGCTATGAAGTGCACGGTATTATACGGAGGTCGTCCACTTTCAATACCGACCGCATTGAGCATCTCTATACGGACCCTCACAACGAAGATGCGCGCTTATACCTCCACTACGGCGATCTTGCGGACGGGGTGCAGATGGTGAAACTGCTATACGACCTCTGTCCGGATGAAATTTACCATCTTGGCGCACAGAGCCATGTGAGGGTGTCCTTTGATATTCCCGAATACACGGGGGATGTGACCGGTCTCGGGACCCTCCGTATTCTGGAGGCTATTCGCGAGGTGGGGTTGGACAACAAATGCCGCTTTTATCAGGCTTCGTCTTCGGAGATGTTCGGGAAGGTGCATGAGACGCCTCAAACCGAACAGACCCCCTTCCACCCGCGCTCGCCCTATGGCTGCGCGAAGGTATATGCCTACTGGCTGACGGTGAACTACCGCGAGTCCTACGGCTTGCATGCGACCAACGGTATTCTTTTCAACCACGAATCACCGCGCCGCGGTGAAACATTTGTCACTCGAAAGATCACCCGGGCCGCTGCCCGGATCAAACTGGGGATGCAGGAAAGCCTCTACCTCGGCAATCTGGATGCGCGCCGTGACTGGGGCTACGCGAAAGAGTATGTCGAAGCGATGTGGCTGATGCTGCAACAGGATTCGGGAGACGATTTTGTAATGGCGACCAATGAAACGCACTCCGTCCGGGACTTTGTTGCAGAGACCTTCGATCTGCTCGATCTGGATTGGGAGAAATACGTGAAATACGACCAACGTTACGAGCGTCCAGCCGAAGTGGACCTTTTGATCGGCGACGCTTCGAAGGCGAAACGGCAACTCAATTGGGAACCGAAGGTGCGGTTCAAGGATCTTGTGAAGATCATGGTCGACGCCGACCTCGTGGCGGCGAAACAGGAACTCGCATACAAACAGGCGACAAATGGATAAGGACGCAAAGATTTATGTAGCAGGCCATCGCGGCATGGTCGGTTCCGCGGTCGTTCGTGCGCTTCGGGCGCGCAACTATACCAACGTGATTACACGGACACGTAAGGAGCTCGACCTCATGAATCAGGCCGAGGTGCGCGCGTTTTATCGGGCGGAACGTCCGGACGCAGCCGTGATCGCCGCCGCCCGTGTTGGAGGCATCCATGCGAACGCTGCTTATCCAGCGGATTTCATGATGGAAAATCTCGCTATTGCCCAGAATGCGGTCGACGGCGCGTATTCGGCGGGTGTCGGGCGTTTGCTTTTCCTGGGGAGCACGTGCATCTATCCCAAACATGCGGAACAACCGATGCAGGAATCCTGCCTGCTCACCGGCCCGCTTGAGCCGACGAACGAGGCCTACGCGCTCGCTAAAATCGCGGGACTGAAGCTCTGTCAATTTTACAGGCGCCAACACGGCGTGTGTTACCACTCCGCAATGCCGACCAATCTATATGGTCCCGGTGACAACTATCACCCGGAAAATTCCCATGTCCTGCCCGCCCTCATTCGCCGCTTTCATGAAGCCAAAGAGAATGGGGATCCCGAGGTGGTGGTGTGGGGCACCGGCAAGCCCCGGCGCGAATTCCTGCATGCGGACGATGCCGCCGCGGCTCTGGTGCACTTGCTTGAACTGGAATCACCGCCCGACTGGGTGAATCTGGGTTGCGGCGCCGATATCTCAATCGGAGAACTGGCCGCCCTGGTGCAAAAGACCGTCGGTTATGAAGGCGAGCTGAAATTCGACACGAGCAAACCGGATGGCACGCCTCGTAAGCTTTGTGATGTTTCGCGAATTCTCGAAACCGGTTGGCAACCGCGCATTCCGATCGAAGCGGGCATTGCAAAGGCTTATCGCTCCTTTTTGGAGGAAAAGGCCGAGGGACGCTTGCGCGAATGACGGAAGCCATTGTTTCCAATCGGAGCGCCTTCGCCCAGCTCAGGACCCAGGCAAGGGCGGGACGTCCGAATGGCGCTCACTTAAGCAAAAGCAGCGGCGGCATCTTGCCGGCGAGGTCCCTGAATAAGCCTACATTCCGCAGTTGAACCACTGATAAACACTGATCAATAACGACTTATGGATATTGGGCCTTTCGCCGAACAGGCGAAGCGGTAAAAGTCGCTAACCCTTTGCTAATCAGTGTCCATCAGTGGTTGTACTAATCTTTTTAGGATAAGCGGCTGGGTGCCACTTCAACTTTCGGTTTAACGCCTTAAGTCAGTGCTATTCGCGTCCCGCCCTTGTATCACCGTCGGCTGCGCCCGCGGAAAGACCCACGCAACAGGGCGGGTCTGCCGCAGCTCAAAGTCTGACGGAATGCTGGATGCGCGTCTTACGCGTCAGAACGGAGGCTCATCGTCGAGCGGAATGTCATCGGGCGAGCTGTCCTGGGTGGGGGTGGAAGCTTTTGCGCCGGCTTTTTCGATCTTCCACGGTACCAGATTGACGAAGTAGTTGTCCTTCCACTCGCGCCCGCGTATGTTGAAACGCACGGTTACGCGATCCCCGGTTTTGAAGTCGTTCAACAGCGAGGTTTTGTCCTTCAAGCACTCAAATTTAATATCCTGCGGGAATTTTTCCTCATCTGTAGTGAGAACAAATTCTTTTTTGTTAAACCCGCTACTGAAGGTTTGTTCGTCGAATATGTCTTTAATTGTACCGGATAATTCAAACATGCGGGCATTCAACTACCTGTTTTTGAAATAGGCAAAACTTTTTTTGCAAAACATTTTACGCCTTTCACAAAGTGCAGCACGCCGCGCAATACGCGCAAGAGGGTGTCCAACTGGTGATCCCTATCCTGTTCCCTCGCATCGAAATATAGTCTGGCACCTATAAAAGATAGCCTGTTCCCTATAGCCTGGCACTTATTTGAAAAAAAGAGTTGCTTTTGTGTTATGATGGGATACATGTATGAGGGATGAGACCTGCTAGAATTCGAGGAGCGTTTACTTTCCACTGTATGACACGGATTGCGGGTGGTCAGCATCTGCTGGGGGATCCGGAGAAGGAGGTGCTTCGGAATTTGATGTGGCGGGTGCGGGATTTTTGCGGTG
>JBKGYB010000145.1:0-5481 GCA_046546295.1 Opitutales bacterium
CAACTGAATCCCGGGGTAAACCCGGTCGCTGCGGGCCACCGAAAACCGGCCTTACGGTCCCTCTATGCGTTGGTGATGACGTCGAGGACTTCGTCGATGTTGCGGGCGTTTTTGATTTGTCGGTGCGTGCTTCCGGCGCGGCATAGTCGTGCGATTTCCGCCAGCGTGGCCAGATGGTTCTCCGTGTCGCCCACAGGACTGATCAGGAAAAAGACGAAATCTATGGTTTCGCTGTACTCGGGGATCGCCAAGCCCTGCGGCAGGCAAACCACAAAACAGACCCGGTATTCCAGGTCTTCGACATATATGTGCGGGATGGCGACGCCGTGTCCGAGGAAGGCGCGTTTGAATTTTTCCTGTGAGCCCAACTCCTCAAGAACGACGGTTTCGGATACGCCTTCAACTTCCCGGGACACTGTTTTCGCGAGTTGTTCGGCGAGTGTGTCGATGCTTTCACACTCGAGCTTCAGAAAACCTCCGTTCCGCAAGGCCCGCACAAGGAAGTCTCCGGAGCGGCGCAGGCAAATGACTTCATCGCCGGGCCGGGCGATTTTTTTCAGCGCCTTGTCGTGAGGTATCGCTTTCAATCGTTTGCCGCGCCGAACAAAGAGGGGATGCCAGTCTCCGGATGGGAGGGTTTTGTCTTCTTCCCAAACGACGGACTCAAACGCGCTTTCCCCCTGCATCAATTCGTTTCCGATTACGGCGGGCGGAACAAGGTCCCCAAACACGGGCTGGCCGGTCATTTGGTCGAGGCGCATGGGGCTCTTCAGCGGTATCCAACCGAACACGGTTTCGCTGGAAAGTTCTTCGGCCCAGTTCTGCATGATGAGCTGGTTCAGCTCCAGGTTATCGGTCAAGGCGAGCACGTAACCGGCGCCGGAGAGAGCTTGTTCATTCTCGTGGAGTTTTTCCGCTTCAAATCCGTCGCAGTTCAGCGCATTCAATCCCTCCCGGTGGGCGAGCGAAACATTGCGCGCATTCGTATCCAGCAGGATGACGTTTTGTTCTCCCGGTCGATAGAGCCTGCGCGCGAGCTCGCGGCCAAAATGATGCGCCCCGATGATCACCCAGTCCTCAGGCTCGGGGCGACGGAGTTTCAGCAGCTTCGCAACAAATTCCGCGGAAAAGCCCTGAATCAGAACGGTAGCGCAAATAATGGAATAAACGAAGGACTCCAAAAGGGCGGGGTCGGTTCCTGCGACGGATTTATTGTGGAGCGTGAGGGCGAAAAGCGAAGTCATGGAAGCGGCGACCACGCCGCGGGGCGCGATCCAGCCGAGGAGTGTTTTTTCGCGCCAATTGAGTGAGGTCCCCCATGAGGAGAGAAAGACCCCCATGGGCCGGACGAGTAGAATGACGGCCAGCAGCACCCAGCCCCCGCCGTTTTGAAAGAAAACAATGAACTGCCGGATTTCGAGATTTGCCACCAGCAGCAGGAAAACCAGGCCGACCAGGAGCTCGACGATTTCGGCCTTGAAGGCTTTCACTTCGCGCAACTGTCGGGGTTTTTCAAAGGCGATGATGAGTCCCGCCACAGTCACCGCCAGAAGACCGCCCTCCGGTTTGACCAGTTCGGTGACCCCGAAGATCAACATCGCTCCGGCAAGGGAAAAGGCGTTGACGGTTTTATTAGGCACCCAGCCGTGCTTCATGAACCAGTAAATGAGATAGCCGCCAATAAACCCGATCGCAGCGCCCGCAACGATACGGATCAGGAAGTTGGGCAGCGCAACGGCGCCGCCACCTTCGACCACCCATTCAAAACAAAGGATAGCGATAAAAACACCGATTGAGTCGATCAACACCGCTTCCCAATGCAGAATGGCCCCAAGCTTCGGCTCGATCCGGATCCGCTTGAGAATGGGCATGATGACGGTCGGCCCCGTTACAATGACGAGGCTTCCCATCAGCAGGGCGAACGAGGGCGTGGTATCGAAAACAAGCCATGCGAAAAAAGCCGAACCCAGCCAGGTGATAAGTACGCCGAGTGTCAGCAGGCGGCGGATTATGGTTGATGTATGGGCAAACTGGCGGAGATCGAGGGTTAGCCCTCCCTCAAAAAGGATCAACCCGACCGCGAGCGAGACAACCATGGGCAGGAATTCGCCCAGCGCCGAGGGATTCAACAGGCCGAGTCCTTCCGGTCCAAGGGCGAAGCCGCCGACGAGCAAAAGTACGATTGTGGGCACATCGATCTTGCGCGCACATACAGTGAGCAGGCAGCCTGCGCCCACAGCGAGGCATAGCGCCCACAGGGCATCCTGTGTTGTGGCAACAGCGGCAAGCGGAAACATAAAAAAGGGCTTACTCGTCGAGCTCGTGGCACATGCCCAGGGCGGGCGTGGTATCGGATGTTGTGCCGACAATGCGGGCGGGCACGCCGGCCACACTGGCATGGGCCGGGACGTCGCGAAGCACCACGCTGCCTGCTCCGACTTTGGCGCCTTCCCCGATCTCCACATTGCCGAGGATTTTGGCCCCCGCGCCCAGCAATACGCCGGAGCGCACCTTGGGGTGGCGGTCGCCGCGAATCTTGCCGGTTCCCCCGAGCGTGACTTCGTGCAGCAGGGAGACATTGCTTTCCACGACCGCGGTCTCGCCGGCGACGAAACCGGTGGCGTGGTCAAGCAGGATGGCGTGCCCGATCCGGGCGGCCGGATGGATGTCCACGCAGAATGTTTCGGATATCAGGCTTTGCAGATAGAGCGCGAATTCCTTGCGGTTGTTCTTCCAGAGGTGGTGTGCCACACGATAACAGGCAAGCGCCTGGAAGCCTTTGAAGTAGAGCAGGGGAGTGAGCACGTTCAAACAGGCCGGATCCCGCTCATTGGCTGCCATCATGTCGCAGGCGATTTGTTCGAGAATGACCGGCTCCCGTTGGAAGGCCTCCATGAAAATATCGTGCAGCACTTCAATTGAAGCGGCGTGATCAGCGAGCTTGCGCGAGAGCCGGTAGGTCAGGCAGGACGCAAACCCGTCGCAGCTCAGAACGACTTCATTGACCAGCGAGTAGAGCGCCGGTTCGGCATCGGCAATCTCATGTGCATGCGCCCGGAGTGTTTCCCAGTGCTTCTCTAAATTCATAGCTTGCATCCCTGTATTGTACTGCAATTTATACACCAAATTGCGAACTCAAAGCCGAAAAACATTTCCTTTTTGCACGCTTGCCTGTTTCCCGCCTTGTCATTTTGTCACCATTTCCGCTTTCTACAGGCATGTCGACTGACTCAAAACTTCGTTGTGGCGTAGTGGGGACCGGATATCTCGGGCGCCACCATGCCCGTATTTACGCGGAACTCGAGGCCTGCGAATTGACGGGCATCGTCGAACCGGATGATGCGCGTGCAACCGCCGTATGCGAGGAATACGGCTGCAAGCGCTTTGAAAGCCCGGAAGCATTGGCCGCCGCCTGCGAAGCGGTCAGCGTGGTTGTCCCGACGGACCGACATTGTGAGGTGGCCGTGCCTCTCTTGCGGGGCGGTTGTCATGTGCTGATTGAAAAACCGCTCTGCACGAGTGTTTTGGAAGCTGAAAAAATTCTTGCCGCCGCAAAGGCGACCGACCGGATCGTGCAAACCGGGCATATTGAACATTACAACCCGGTGATGAGCTATCTCGAGGATGCGGTGCGGGAGCCCCGTTTTATTACCGCGGACCGCCTGGCGCCTTTCAATCCGAGGGGCACGGAAGTCGGGGTGGTGCTGGACCTGATGATCCATGACCTCGGGATTATTCTGGCCCTCGTGCGTTCCCCGATCCGGCAAGTGGACGCGGTGGGCGTGCATGTGCTTTCCGCAAGCGAGGATATTGCGAACGCCCGGATCACTTTTGAAAACGGGTGCGTGGCAAACATCAATACCAGCCGGGTCAGCCAGAAAAAAGTCCGTGAAATCCGCGTCTTTCAGACCGCCAATTATTTATCACTGGATTTCATGAATCAGAGCGGGCATTTTCTATGGAAAGAGGGGCATGAATTGAAGCGTGAGGAAATTCCAATTGAAAGGGAGGAGCCCCTGAAGTTGGAGTTAACTTCATTCGTCGAGGTCATTGGGAAAACCGGCCGGCCGAAAGTCGGCGGGGAACTCGGAAAATCGGCGCTGGAACTCGCGATTCAAATAACGGAAAAAACACAGGCCGCTCCCTGAGAAGGGCAAATCGTATGCAGGAACCGGCAGCAACAGAATTTCCGCCGCCCCGGCAGGAGCGGGTGGACCTGCTTATAATCGCCGGCGAATATTCGGGCGATGAGCACGCATCCGCGCTGCTTTCGGATTTGATGCGCCTGCGCCCGGAGTTGAATGTGGCTTGTCTCGGCGGCCCCAACCTTGAGGCGGCGGGCGCGCAGCTGTTGTATGATTTAACGGAGGTATCCATCGTCGGATTCGTGGAAGTGGTCCGCCACTATCGTTTTTTCAAGAAATTATTTGAGCACACGCTCGATTGGATCGAGCGTTACCGGCCGGCGGAAATTTGCTTCGTGGACTATCCCGGTTTCAACCTGCGTATCGCGGAAGCCTTGCGGCTGCGGGGGCTCAGCCGAAAGGGGGGAGGGGATATTCGACTGAGTTACTATATATCCCCGCAAATCTGGGCCTGGAAGTCAAAACGCCGCTTTCTTATGGCGCGCGCCCTCGACCGGTTGGGGGTGATTTTTCCTTTTGAAGTGGACTGCTTTGCGGATACGGATCTGCCGGTTACATTTGTCGGGCACCCCTTCGTACGCACGGACCGGGAGCCCCCCCTGCTGTATGACGCCTCTGCTCCGGTTTTGCTGCTGCCGGGCAGCCGGGCGGGCGCCGTCGGGCGCATCTTCCCGATCCTCCTGCAAGCTTTCAAACAAGCCGTGCGGGAAAAAACCGCGCTACAGGCCCGGGTCGTTTATCCGAGCGCGGGCATACGAAAAATCCTGGAGGCCTGTTTGGAAAAGGTTCCCGGAGTGCGCGAGCACATTCGCTTTGTGCACGGCACAGGCCGGGAAATGGCGGCGAGCGCGATTTTGACGAGCTCCGGGACGATGTCGCTGAACTGCGCGCTTGCGGGCATACCGGGAGCGATCGTCTACCGGCTCAACCCGGCGAGCTATTGGCTGGGACGCGTCCTGATACGGGTGCCCTATATCGGGATCGGCAACCTGCTGCTGAATCGTCCCTTGCACCCCGAATACATCCAAAGCGCCGCACGCCCGGAGGTTCTGGCCCGTGAACTGATCCATGCGCTGGAGGATCCGGAGGCGGCAAGGCGGGCGCAGGAGGGGGCGGAGGAGTTGAAGGAACTGCTCCACGCCGGAAGCGATGCCTGCGCGGCCCGCTGGCTGGCGGGTCCTTGATTGCTGAATCTTGATTCTTGATTTCCAATTTTTGATAAAGGCGAGGTGGCACTGCTTTTTAACCACGGATTTCATAGATGGCACGGATAGTGGGGAGAGGACCGGCTGCGCCGGGGTGTTCGGTGGCCCGTAGCGACCGGGTTTACCCCCTC
>JBKGYB010000146.1:0-5472 GCA_046546295.1 Opitutales bacterium
CTTCAGCAAACGTTTTCAGCTAGCGGCGTCGGTTCTGCGATAAGGATTCTGAACGACTGAACGAGCTCGGACAATATCCTGAAATTCAAACGCCAAATGTTTGGGCGGCGGATAGTGATTCAGTGAATAAGATCAGTGTTCATCTGTGTCCATCTGTGGTTCAACTGCGGAATGTAGGTTCAAATGGCGCTCATACACCACTCGTGCATTGACGTTTTGATTGCGGAGATTGACCATCGGGTATCGACGCTGCCGCTCCTTCAACACGGAATGAAAACCATCTTACTCATCCTTATCGGTGCTTTTCTCGCTCTCGCATTGCTGCCCTATTTCGTGGCCAGGAAAGAAGACATGCCGCCGGGAACGGATCTGAAGAGTCCGGATTTTTCCGTCTCGCATGCGGAACTCTTGATTGATCGGACCAGCCGACACCCGGATACGGGAGAGAGCGTAAAAAAGCACGAAATTTTTGAAGCGGCGCTGAAGGAGATCAAAGATGCAGAGACTTTTATTCTGGCGGACTTTTTTTTATGGAACCCATGGAAGGGGGAAATCAGTCCGGATGCATCCATGCGCAACCTCTCTGATGAATTCGTCGAAGCCCTGATGGCAAAACGCGCGGCTTCGCCGGATTTGCCGATACTGGTAATTACCGATCCCATCAACCGTATCTACGGCGACCATGAGCCCGGATTTTTCAAGAAGCTTGAAGAAGCGGGCATTCCGGTTGTGTTTACGGATCTGTCTCAGTTGCCGGATTCAAACCGCTTGTATGCGCCGCATTACCAGTTCTGGGGACATTTTATCGGGGCCGGAAACAAGTTCGCGGATTGGCGGATTTGTCCGAATCCCTTTAAAGAAGAAGGGGAAAAATTAAGTTTCCGGCAGCTGGCTCGCCTCCTGTTGTTCAAGGCGAACCATCGCAAGGTTTTAATTACGGGTCGTAAGGACGGACGAGAGCGCGTGCTCATCGGAAGCTTTAATCCGGCGGATGGCTCGGCGAACCACGGCAATCTGGCCGCCCTGGTTGAAGGACCGGTCGCCCGCTATGCGGCACGCTCCGAGCTCGCCGTGGCGAAGTGGAGCTTGCCCGATGAGAAGGAGAGCGCTGCGGCGTCTCAGGCGTCGCGTCGCGCAATGCGTCTCATAGAGGCACGCCTCGACGAATTTGCTTCACCCGATGAAAAGGGTGGGGCGAATGTGCCAGGCGAAGGAGAAGCACGGGCTGCGTGGCGTAGTGAGGGAGCTGTTCGCGAGACACTGATTGACTTGTTCGAAGCAGCCGATTCCTCCACTCGTGTGGATGTTGCCCTTTTCTATCTGTCGGATCGAAAAGTAATTGCGGCGATGAAAGATGCGATCCGGCGGGGCGCCCGCTTCCGCATCCTGCTCGATGCGAACAAAGACGCGTTCGGGCGCGAGAAGAGCGGCATCCCGAATCGTCCGGTAGCGGACGAGCTTATGCAGCTCGCGGACGAACATTCCGTTGAGATTCGTTGGGCCGCCACCGCAGGCGAACAGTTTCATCCCAAGGCACTAAGGCTTGCCGGGGCGGGGCGGGATATTCTGTTCCTTGGTTCCAGCAACTGGACCCGCCGCAATATCGGCAACAACAACCTGGAAGCGAATTTGTTGCTGCGCAACACGGTCGGAACGAATACACGCTTTGACAGGTATTTCGAAACCGTGTGGGAGAATGAAGACGGCCTCAAATCAAGCCTGCCGTATGCCGCCTACGCGGAGGAGGGCTGGAGCCTCCATTGGAAAAAATTCCTCTATCGCTTCCAGGAATGGAGCGGTGCTTCGACCTTTTAATCAGTCCTTTCAACAGGCTCTTCCGAGGCTTTTTCATGGTTGGCGGGTGGAGCGGGCGATTCCTGTGATGCGCCGCTTTCCGGCGTTTCTTTGGGTGCAGCAGCCTCATAACCTTCGGAGGGCGCAACCGTTTCATCGTGATCGGAGTCCTTGGAAGGCGATGACGCGTTTTGGCCGGCAGGCCTTTTTTTTGGTTCCGGCATAGGCGGAGGGGCGTAAAGCGTGCCGTCCCCGTATTCCGTGACGTAGCCTTCAGTGATCAGCCAGCGAAGATCCGCCATCAGACGCTTGATTTGTTCACGCTCATTCGGGCTGAATTCTCCGGACGAGCCGGTTTCCGTGTCCGAAGGAGCGACATTTCCCTCCGGATTCTCCGGGGTGGCGCCTTCCATTTTCAAGTCCTCCGGCCGGGGGCGTTCCATATCGATCCCGAGATATTGTTTCGGCAATTGAGAAGCGGGGATGTTCGGATGCTTCTCGATAAATTCGATCAAGTCCCGGATTGCATCCGTGAACACCGTCTTTGAATCGCGGAACTGACGCTTTACGGCGCAAACATAGGTAACGCCTTTTTGGTTGTTTTTGTAGATGGCAAACTTATGGCGGCGCAGTCGCCCCCGTATATTATTGGCGGAATCGAGGGGGAAACGACGCTGTTGCTCGACATAGTGCTCCACCGAGCGACGTATGTCGCCTTTCGGCAGACGCTCGATGTCACGTCCCGCAAAGCGCACCGAAGGACTGGAGCCGACCACCAGGTCTTTCCGATGATCGAGCAAAAACCGCTTGACTGCGAAGGGTTCCTGCAATGTTTCCGGTTCGCCCTCCTGACGATCCTTTACGGAATAGCGGACGCCCTGTTTCATGGACTCGATCCATGCGTCAATGGTTTCCTGATCCTTGACCGTTTCGATTTTTGCAAGGAACTGCTCGTAGCTGTGGGATGTTATGCGAGCCTCGAAGTGGCGTTTTAGGAATTCCTGATAGCGGTGGTAATTCGGGGGTCCCAGAATTTCGCCGGTTATTGAACAACGGTTTACCATCTGGAAATTCCCTTTCGGCGGCTCGACTTCAACCGTTTCGATATCAAAAAACCGATCAAGGTGGTGTTGCAACACATGGTTGACAGCCCCCTCCTCCGTTTCAAACGGGAGGTGGTCAGGGACTGAGAAAAACAATGGATCAGGCGCCTCTTTCCGGCCCGGTTTCCGCTTGTTTTCGACCACCACAATGAATCGTTCATACTTCTCCAGAAGCAGCCGTGTGATCTCGAAAAGCTGGTATGTGCGTGAACTTGCGCGGAGTCGGGCGATAAGGGCGTCAAACGCTTCGTCCTGCGGGTAAAGGTTCACCTCAACCGTCGGTTCAAAGGCATCGTGGAAAGCCTGCCCGGAGGCACTGCGCCGGTCATTGTCCCGGGGGCCGCCCGCATGCCCGGAACCGCTTTGTTTCGGGCGGCGGTCCCTTGGACTTGGCGACCGCTTGGTGGCGCGCTGTTTTCCCGAAGTTTCGTCCCTCGTGTGTTCGCGTTTCGGTTTCTCTTCGACCCAGGACGGCGCGAGGTCGAGCCCTGAAAGCGAATTGAGGTCCACTTCCTGATCCGAAGAGGATTTGGATGAATCTGCCGATTTGTCAGCCATAAAGGGAAATTGAAATGTAGGGGAGTGCGGGCGGATGTCGACAATACTTTGCTTGGTCTGGTTCTTGTTAAATGATAGTCGTCTTTCGTTCAAGCATGACAACGGTATATTTTCCCCGATTCGAAAAAAATTCGCGATTTATGGTTGAACTTTCCCGAAATCCTACGCATCGGTAATAGGTGTTTACGGAGACGTAACGCAGGAAATCCAGGTCGAATGGTGGAATTGGTAGACACGCATGATTAAGGGTCATGTGCCGCGAGGCGTGAGGGTTCGAGTCCCTCTTCGACCACCATCTTCTCGCCGCTTGCGGTTGGTCGCATGGCGGGAAAGCACAACGATGGCATAGCGGACGATAGCGCGCCGCACGCGCCGCCGCTTCTTCTTTCGGAGCCGGTGTTCCTCGAGGAGTTTGCGGTAGGCTTTTTGGATGCGGTTCGCCTGTTGCGGCAAGCGCTCTTCCAGACGGCCGGAAACCTGCGTCCTCGCCAAGAACTCCGACAAGAGATCGTAGGGGAATCTCTTTCGAAAAGCCTTTGGCCAATGCCTGCCGCGAAGCTCGGGAATCGTATCCGCAAGCAGGCCGAGGCGGTTTTGGCGGGGTGAGGGTTTGAAAATCACTTCTTATCCTTTTGGCGGGCTTGCCTAAAGTGGGAACGTGTGCAAATCTTACAACTATGAATGACAGTGAGCGCATCACATTTAATCCAAAGCAGTGCGGTGGTCGTCCTTGCATCCGAGGTACTCGGGTGCGTGTTAAGGATATTTTAGAGATGCTTGGTGGTGGAATGACCGAAGAGGAAATCTTGAATGATTTTGATTATTTGGAACGTGAAGATATTCAAGCCGCTTTGCGTTTTGCCTCGAAGCAAACCGATCATCCGATTTTGAAAGCAGTTTCGTGAAGTTTCTGATCGATGCCCAGCTCCCCCCTGTTTTGCAACGGGTCATGCTTCGGGAGGGTTACGATGCAGTTCACGTCAAAGACGTGAACTTGGTTCCATCAGAAGATTTTGAGATCCGGAATTACGCTTTACGAGAAGGGTATGTTGTCATCAGTAAAGATGATGACTTCGCTGCGTATGCGTCGGGGCCAATGTCGGACCTGAAAGTTGTATGGGTGCGAACGGGCAACTGCAAAAATAAGGCGCTTATCGACGCGCTTTTGCTTCATTTACCAGCCTGTACGGAACTCCTTTTGTCCGGCAATCCCCTTGTGGAAATTTCGTTCGAGTAGTTGTGCAATTCTCAGGAATAGTATCCGCAAGCAGCCCGAGGCGATTTTGGCGGGTATGGATGAAACGACGGAAATGGGCCCACTCGTCAGCGAAACCCAGAAGAAGCGGGTTCTTGGCTACTACGAAAAAGGCTTGGAAGAAGGCGCTACCGCCGTGCTGGAGGGGGGCGATGCCTCGGATATTGGCACCGGCTACTATGTGCGCCCCTACCTGCTGGAAGGCGGGCCGGATAATGTTTGCTTCCGTGAGGAAATCTTCGGGCCGACCGCTTATCTGACGCGTTTCTCGGATGATTACCTGCGTGATCAGACGATCGCGCGGCCCCTTTGACCGCCCGGGGATTATTGCGTCGGTAATAGGTGTTTACGGAGACGTAACGCAGGAAATCCAGGTCGAATGGTGGAATTGGTAGACACGCATGATTAAGGGTCATGTGCCGCGAGGCGTGAGGGTTCGAGTCCCTCTTCGACCACCATCTTCTCGCCGCTTGCGGTTGGTCGCATGGCGGGAAAGCACAACGATGGCATCCCCGAGGATAGCGCGCCGCACGCGCCGCCGTTTCTTTTATCGGAGCAAGGGCGTCCCGCCCTGAGCCTGTCTGCCGTGAGCTTGCCTGTCCTGTTTGTGAATCCTGAGCCTGCCTGCCGTGAGCTTGTCGAACTGGTCGAAGGGAGCCTGCCGAAGTGGTCCTGAACTGGTCGAAGGGATGCGTTTGCTTGCCGGCAGCGTGTCCACCGCTCAAGGGCGGGACGCCCTTGCTCCGTAACAGAGCGCTGTGC
>JBKGYB010000147.1:0-5464 GCA_046546295.1 Opitutales bacterium
ATCTGGATGATGCCAGTGGCGCGCTCAAGCGAATCTATGACTTTCTGGAGGTGACCGTCGTTTTCACGAGTTCGGTGGCGTTACGCATCCATGAGGCAGCCCACGATCTGGCTCGTCGCGTGCGTCTGCACCGTCTCGAGTATTTTTCTTTCCGGGAGTATCTGGTCTTTCGTCATGGCGAGCGCCTGTCAGGATTTACCTTGGAATCGTTCTTGGAAGGTGCGGTGGAGGCGGCGCATCTGCGGGCGGTGGATCGCTTTGATGCGTATTTGGATGGTGGGCTCATTCCCTTTGCCTTGGAGGAACCGCAACCGTTTCCTTTGTTGGAAAATACGATTGAGACGATCATTGCGAAAGACATCCCGCGGTTTTTGAGGCTCCATGTGGATGAACTCGACATCCTTCGGCGGATGATTGCTTTTATCGGGCGATCAGACGTCGACGGAATCAACTACAGTAGTCTGTCGGCGAATTTGGGTATCACCAAATACAAGGCGGAGCAGTATGTCTCGGCGTTTGAACGTGCCTTCATCCTGCAATGCTTGTTCCCCGCAGGGAGCAATGTCTTGAAAGAGCCGAAGATTTTGCTGATGCCACCGCTTCGCGCGTTGTATCATTCGACCGTGGCAACGGGCCGCGGTGGCCTGCGGGAGGACTTTTTCGTTTTTGCCATGCGACAAGCGGGGTATGCCTTGAATTATCTGAAAGGGACACGTGGCCAGAAAACACCGGATTTCCTGCTGGAGCATGCGGGACGGCGCATCGTTTTTGAGATCGGTGGCAAAGGGAAGGGACGGAGCCAATTTAAAGGTGTTCATGCGGATCGTAAAATCATTCTGGCGGAACAGGCAAAACCGACCGCCGAGCGCATGCCGCTCCACTTAGCTGGTTTTCTATTGCCTTCCGGGCTGCCGACTTAAGGGCAACCCGGCTCAGGGCAGGGCAAGCTCAGCGGCTGGAAGCGCAAGCCATGGGGTAGCACAGCCATCCTGGCTGTGGCTGGGTGCTGGGACAGGCTGGAAGCCTGTGCCACCCCTTGTTGATCGGGAACCAGGTATCAGAACTCGGCAACTCGGGAATTGAACCACGGATCACACAGAGGACACGGATTAAAGACCGGTCCCCAAAAGTAGCGGGAGCTTCCAGCTCGCGACTGAGCTCGCCTGTCCTGTTTATGAATCCTGGCCTGCCCTGAGCCTGCCTGCCCTGTTTTTGAATCCTGAGCCTGTCGAAGGGAGCCTGTCGAAGGAGCCGAACTGGCCGAAGGAGTCGAACCTGCCGAAGGACGATCCGGAGCAACAACTCGTCATCCGCTCTCGTCGCCCGTTATCGTCGCCCCCACTCATAGCTCTGCAAAAAACCGCTCCCTCAAAACTCCCCTCAGGCCACCGCAGGTGGTCCCGCCAAGCGGGAAGGGGTGGCCTGCTTGCCAGTCCGGGGTGGTTCCCTCCGGACCCCAATATCCCCCCGCTGAGGCGGGACGCAAGCGCATCTTCCCTCACCCGCGAGCCTGCTCGCGATTGTCCTCCGGCCTCTTGCGAACACCGAACATCGATTACAGATTGCCGCTTCCCGCCCGTCTGTTCCTTCCCAGCGTCGTTGTCAGTCCTTACCCTTTCGAGTCCCGCCCCTCTTCGGATTTCACTATTTCCTCTCTGGGGACACCGGATTTCAGCCGTATCCAGTCCGCTAGAATTCGGGCGCTTTCACGCAGGTATATGTCGAACTCGGGTTCTTCTTCGCCCGCGCTGGCATCTTCTTCCATGCTTTCGTCGTCTTCCGCTTTTTTAGTGTTTTTGTTCCGGTTGCGTTCGGAGAGAGCGTCCTGTTCGCGGGCGGCTTCAACTTTGAAGCTTTCGGAGGGATATTCGTTTTGTTCGCTCAACTCCTCGTAGGTTTGGTCCAGGGCATCGATGCGGGTCCATTCATTGATTCGTTTCCGGATGCGGTCTTCGAGTCGGAGCGAAATTTCATCTTCCTCATACCGTTCTTTGCGCAGTTCGACTTGCTTGTTGAGCAGGGAGAATTCAGGCAGGCTTTCCATTCGGTTGGCGCTGGCTTTCATGAGCGTTTCCTTGAGTGACGCGTCGGCGAGGCCGGTGATCTCGTCATCGCTCCATTCCTTGTCCCACTTAACAGGTTTGATGCTGTCCCAGGGGAGGGCGTGGTCGAGATCGGATTCCCCGATGGGCAGGAATTCATTGGCGGAAGGTAAAACGACATCGGAAGGAACGCCTTTTACTTGCGTGGAATGCCCGTCTGGAAGAAAAAACTGCTTGATTGTTATTTTGGAGGCGACGGGGTCTTTGCTCTTGTTGCGACCGAAGAACGAGAAAGTCGAGCGGGTTGGCATGTTGAAGACTTCTTGAACGGTGCCTTTGCCGTGCGTTGAACTGTTGCCAATGATAAGGGCGCGATTGTGGTCGCGAAGGGCGCCTGCGACAATTTCAGATGCGGAGGCGCTGAAACGCGAGGTGAGGACCGCGAGCGGGCCCTCCCATTCGATCTCGGGGTTTTTGTCAGACAGAATGTCGACGTTGCCGTCTGCGCCGCGTACCTGCACAATTGGACCGTCCGGAATGAAAAGCCCGGCTACGCGGATGGCTTCGTTGAGTAGCCCGCCTCCGTTCATGCGCAGGTCGAGGACAATGCCTTCGACGCCGACTTCCTTGAGTTTTTCGAGGAGTTCGGAGACATCTTCGGAGGTCGTGCTGGGCGTGTCGCCAGTACCGATGTTCCCATAGAAAGAGGGCAGCTCGATGGCTCCAATGGAAACGGTGGTGTTGCCGGCAGGCACTTCAATGACACGCGCGGAAGCCAAGTTGGCGGTCAGCTTGACTTCGCCCCGAACAATCGAGATATCTTTGCGGACGGAGGGGTCGGCGGCTTCAGCAGGGTGGATGCGCAGCCGGACAATGGTATCTTCTTCTCCTTTGATTTTTCGGACAATTGAACGGAGTTTTTCGTTTACAATATTCTCGAATTCCCCCTCTTCCCCTTGAGCCACGGCTCGAATTTCGTCGCCCTCATGCAGCAGACCGGATTCTTCGGCTGGGCCACCGGGCAGGATTTTCTTGATGGTGCATATGCCTTCCTTGTCTTCAAGCATCGCGCCAATGCCGACAAAAGAGTTCTGGACGGAGGATTGGAAGCTTTTCAGGGTGTCGGCTGATAGAAAGCTGGAATGCGGGTCGAAAAGATGTGTCATCGCGTTAATGAATGACTCTTGAATTTCGTAGGGTTCGCGTTTCGAGGCCCGTTCAGCAAGCCGGTCGTAGCGCTCGCGCACGCTTTCCCGGGCCGTTTCCAGGGCGGTTTTGAAAAACGCCTCATCTTCAAGGAGTCGGCGGAGCTTGTCGGGGTCAAAATCTTCCTCGCCCTGCGGCGACAAGGCGTCGGGGTTGTTGCTCCCGGGGGTGGAGGGGTCGATAGTCATGGACTCCTCGTCCTCGCCGTCCTCGTCCTCGTCCTCGCCGTCTTCGGAGGCATAGGAAAGCATTTCATTGAGCAGGTCGTACTTCAGCCGACGCTCCCACAGGTCGTCGGCGGATTCCTGGTCCTCCGGCCAGTCAAGCTCCCGCCGGTTGGCCTGAAAAGTCGCTTCTTCGGAAAAATCGAACGATTCTTCCAGGCGTTTGCGAATCCACTTGTTGCGTGACTGCACGGTTTCGCGGAAGTTTTTGTAGATCGCAAAGGCCGCGTACAGGTTGCCTTTTTCGAGGAACTGTTCCATGGAGTCCGCAAAACGGAAAGCAAACTCGTCTACATCCTTTTGGGTAAAATACATTTTGTTCCGGTCGAAGGACTCCGTGTAGGCCTCGACCATTTCCCGTCCGTCCAGCTCTGCTATGCTTTCGTGCAGGTAGTGGCGGTTTTTGATGGTATCCACGACCCATTCGGTCTGGGACTCCATTTCCTCCGAGGGTTTGAGTTCCGCATGAAGGGGCGAGCTCGTTTGGAACGAACCCAGAAGGACGAACGCGAGGAGGAGGAGGAAGAGTTTTCTTTGAAGTGTGGGCATATTGAAATAAGAGAGGTTGATTAAATCGGAGAACCGGGCGGGGACTTACTTCTTCAGGATGTCCCGAGCCCGGTCGAGCGTCTTTTTTTCTTGTTCACTGAGAGACCCAAAACCCGAAGTGTTGATTTTGTCGAGGATCCGGTTCACTTCTTTCTGCAAGGTTTCCCGGTTTGTGCGATTCACTGTGTAACTGACCTCATTTTTGATCTTTTGTTTCCGTTTCATCCATTCCGGAGGTTCCATCTTCGGGCGCAGGGAGCGCCTGGTGAAGGGCATGTTGGATAGGTGGACCAGGCGGTGGAAAAGGATGCCGCCAAGCATTCCGCCCAAATGGGCTGAATGGGCGACGCCGCCTCGTTGGGGAACCCCCTCGTTAAAAACGGAAGGGAGTTCGTAAAACAGCAGGCCAAGGGTGGAAATTGCGAGAAAGCCCCGGAAGACCCATTTCGGTTTAAGTGTGATCGGGAGGATGAAAAAGAGCAGGAGGGTGATCGATTGTTCCGGCCGGAGAAAACAAAAGAAGGTGAGCAGGGCAATGACCGCTGCGGAGGCGCCGATGAGAGGGGACTCCCCGTTCAGGTGCAGGAGGAGATAGATCAGGCCGCCGAGGAAAGCCCCCCCGAAATAGAGAACAAGGAAGCGGCGCGGACCGAGAATAGGTTCAAGTACGCGTCCGATAAAGAAGAGACCCAGCATATTCCCGAGAATATGGAAAAAAGTGATTGTGCTGTGGAGGAAGGTATAGCTCAGCACGGTCCAGACCTTGAGGTCCCGGAAGTTGTCGGCGCTGAGCGCGAACCACTTGATCATAAAGGTAGATTCGCCTCTGCTTGCCGAGGGGAAGAAGACCAGAAGGATATGTTGAAGAACAAAGACGGAAATCGTGACAATCAGAAGCGCGGTGACGGCGCTGACCTGCGTTCGGTCGGCGTCGTAGGGCTGTCGCATATACGGGCGGTCGTAGAGCATGTCGGGCGGGGAGGAATAAAACGCGGGCAGGCCGGGTGAAGATGGATATCGAACAGGATCGCAAAATAAGAGTTTTGCAAAGCCACGGACACCACTCAGCAGCGAAAGTTCAGAACGGAGGGCGGGTTGAAGGGTCCGCTTAGCGAACACGCTCTTTAAAATGAGAACACACGACGGTTGTTCAAGCTATTAACGAACCAAAGCCATCATCGGGAGACGATGGCCTCGGTAAACTTGCCCGCCAGGTTGTTCCCCCAAGGGCGAACTCACTATAGCCTGGCACCTATATAGCCTTATAGTCTGGCACCTAAAAAAAGAGTTGCTTTTGCATTTTGAGGGGATATAGAGATGAGGGATGAGACCTGCTAGAATTCGAGGAGCGTTTACCTACCATTGCATGTCGCGGATTGCCGGCGGCGAGCATCTGCTGGGGGATCCGGAGAAGGAGGTGCTTCGGAATTTAATGTGGCGGGT
>JBKGYB010000148.1:0-5388 GCA_046546295.1 Opitutales bacterium
TTGCAAATATAAATAAAAATACCGAGCCGGCAGTCCGTCCCGGGGATTCGTTGTTTTTTTCATTTGATTTCCAATAAAGCAGTGACAGAACCTTGTACATTCGGGATTTGAAAGAAATCAGAACCCCTTCCCAATATTTCCATCATGCTCGAAGCAACCCCGGAATCTTCAACCATCCAAATTCCCCGCATCCACATCGGGGCCGCGCTCATGGTGCTTGGGTTCGCGGCGTATATGATCTGGGACCAGTTTTTTTGGTGGGGCGAGCGGGAGGACTATAGTTTCGGCTACCTTGTGCCTTTGTTTGCGGCTTTTGTCATCTATGACCGATGGTCGTCCATACGTGCTTATCTGGAGCGGGGCGCCGCACCGGGCGAGCGCCCCGAAGCGTCCGCCAGCGGCGGCGGTAAATTGCGCGCCACATTGGAGGGGGTGGCGATATGCGGATTTCTTGCGGGGCTCCTCCTCTTTGCCATCGGCGCGCTTCTGCGTTCGGTAACCGGACCTCAGAATCCGGCGTCTTTGGCGATTGCGGCGGGATTTTCCGGAATATTCCTGTGTGGCGCGTTTATTTTTTCAAAGGAACGGATCGACGGCAAGCCGATGCCCATCAAAACACGTCTTGCATTTACCGCGCTGTTTCTTTTTCCCGCTTTGATCTGGTTGATATCCGCTCCGCTGGTGTCGGTGGTGGAGACAAATATCCGGGTCTTTCTGCTTTCCAAGGTCACCGTTGTCGTGTTTACCGTGTTCGACGTCCTGGGCTATGCCCTGGAGCGGGAAGGCAATACTTTGCTCCTTCCCGACGGTCGCGTCGGTGTGGAGGAGGCCTGTTCCGGAATACGGTCGCTGACGGCCTGCTTGTTCGCCGGGTCTTTTCTGGCCGCGGTTTTCCTGAAGCGGTTTTGGAAAAAAGTCCTTCTTGTCCTGGCCGCAATGTGTTTCGCCGTTTTTACAAATCTCCTGCGCAGTCTTTTTCTGACGATGTGGGCCTACAATAATGGTTCGGGCGCCCTGGATGAGCATTGGACGCTTCCCTTGATCGGCGACATCGGATCGGTGCATGATGTGACGGGTTTTGCGATCCTTGGGGTCACCTGCATCGGGCTTTTGTTGCTCCTGCCGGTTTTCAATTATCAGCCGAAGGATTTCGACGAATGGCCCGACAACGAGCCGGGTGAAGGTAACGAAGCAGAGTCAGAGCGGAAATAAAAGATGGGAGCTGTGCGAAAAATTCTGATGGTGGCTCCTGAAGTCGCCCCGCTTGTTAAAGTCGGCGGCTTGGCCGATGTTGTTGGCGCTTTAACGAAGACCCTTGCGGACCGCGGGCACGACGTCCGGGTGTTGCTTCCAAAATACCAGGGGCTTCAGGGCACGGAGGGCGCGGTTCCGGACGAGCGACCCTTGATCGTTCGCCTTGGCGGACATGAAGCCTTCGCACGTGTCTGGGAATGCCCGTTGCCGGGCTCGGTGGCGCGGTGCCACTTGTTGGAGTACAATCGCTACTTCGACGGGCCTTCCGTTTATTCAGCCCCTTTCGGCCCGGAAGAGGAAAACGGGCGCCGGTTTGCCTTTCTCAGCAGAGCGGCTGTCGAGCTGTGTTACCATTTGGACTGGTTCCCGGATATCGTACACTGTCACGACTGGGCTGCCGCGTTGACGCCGGTTTACCTGAACACTTTGGAGACAGGAACTCCGATGCAAGGCGCCGCTTCCGTCCTGACACTGCATAATATGCAGCACCAGGGTTGTTTTTCCCGTCATTTGATAGATTTTGCCGGTTTCCCGCCCGAGGTTTTTCGTCCGGACGGCCTTGAATCGATGGGCGGGGTCAATTTCCTGAAAGGAGGGATTTTTCATGCGACGAAAATTACGACGGTGAGCCCGACGTATGCGGGCGAGATCCAGGAGCCGACTGGCGGGCACGGCCTGCACAATATACTGCGCTTCCGCACGGCGGATCTGGTCGGCGTTATCAACGGTATTGATAAAAGCGAGTGGAACCCGTCCAAGGATGCCCTGATCCCCGCCTGTTTTTCTTTGAATGACATGAAGGGCAAAGAACAGTGCAAGTCGGCGCTGCAGGAAGCGTTCGGCTTGAGCGTCGAGAGTAAAACACCGGTTTTTGTGGTGGTTTCCCGCTTGGTGGAGCAGAAGGGCCTCGACCTTTTGGCGGCGTCGGCGGATCGACTCATGGAAGGAATGCACATCCAGGTTGCGGTTTTGGGGTCCGGGGAACCCGGGCTTGAGGGAAGCTTCCGGGAGCTTGCCGCGCGTTATCCGGGACGCTTTGCCACACATATCGGGTTTGATAACCAGCTTGCGCATCTGGCTGTGGCGGGCGGGGATTTTTTAATTATGCCCAGCCGGTTCGAGCCCTGCGGATTGAGCCAGATGTATGCAATGACCTATGGCACGCCGCCGATCGTTCGGGCAACCGGCGGACTCATTGACTCCGTCGAATGCTATATTGAAGGCACAGGACTGGGCGCCGGCTTTGTTTTCCATAACGCGACGCCCGAGGCCCTGCATGATACGGTGGGTTGGGCCTGTTCGACTTATTACGACCGGCCGGAGGATATGGCTGCGTTGAGGCGAAACGGGATGGACTGCGACTTTAGTTGGGATGCTTCCGCGAGCATCTACGAAGACGTTTACGAAAAGGCGGTTTCCGAACGGCAGGCCGCTTTACAGGATTCTGTCGGGCTTTGCCGACAGAATCCTGGGATCTCCTATCTTTGAAAATTCCGGATCATTGTGCCGGGAATTTTATTAAAGGCATGCCGGAAAACACAGACAGGCTCCCTGTTTATGACGTTGCGTCCTCTTTCACCGAAGCCATAGGGGGACAGGGGCGTGTTTTGCTGCGCGCGCCGACTGGCTCGGGAAAATCAACACAGATCCCGCAAATACTCGCGGATTCGTGCGGGATCGCGGGGGAAATACTCGTCCTGCAACCGCGGCGGCTCGCGGTGCGCCTGCTTGCGAAACGCGTGGCGCATGAGCGCGGCGCCCGTTTGGGGGAAGAAGTCGGGTACCAGATCCGCTTCGAACATGTGGCCGGGCCCCGGACACGTATCCGCTTTATTACCGAAGGACTCTTTCTGCGCCGGATTCTTCAGGATCCGGGCCTCCGGGGCGTCGGCGCCGTGGTCTTCGATGAATTTCACGAGCGTCACATCGAGGGAGACGTGTCGCTGGCGCGCGCATTGGAGTCCGTTCAAACCCTGCGTCCGGATCTCAAGCTGGTGGTGATGTCGGCTACCCTGGAAACAGGGCCCATTGCTGAATTTTTAGCGCCTTGCGCGGAAGTGGAGGCCTCCGGGCAAATGTATCCGGTAAGCGTGCGCTACATGGGCGCTGCCTTGGGCAAGGACACCGCTCCGGTCTGGGAGCGGGCGGCGCGCGCTTTTCGCACGGCGCAGCGGGAGGGGCTGACGGGGGATGTGCTGATTTTCATGCCGGGCGCTTATGAGATTCGAAAAACCATTGCGGCGCTGGAAGACCTGCCGCAGGCCAAGGGGCTGGACGTGCTGCCCCTGCATGGTGAATTGCCGCCCGCGGAGCAGGATCGGGCGGTTGCTCCACGTGAACGGCGCAAAGTGATTGTTGCAACGAATGTTGCGGAAACATCCGTCACAATTGATGGAGTGGGCGTGGTGATCGACGGCGGGCTGGCGCGAATCGCCCGACACGACGTGAGGCGCGGGGTCAATGCTTTGCGCGTCGAGTCGATCAGCCGTGCTTCCGCCGCACAACGCGCGGGTCGAGCCGGGCGAACCGGTCCGGGGCATTGCCTGCGTCTTTGGAGTGAGGCGGAAGACGTCGCCCGCCCGGAACGCGAGACCCCGGAAGTGAAGCGGATCGATCTCTCTGAAATTGTTTTGTTGCTGGCGGCGGCGGGGTATTCGGATCCGGAAGCTTATCCGTGGTTTGAAGCTCCGGAACGCAAGGCTTTGGAGCACGCTGTTGAATTGCTCAAGGATCTCGGCGCCCTTGGCCGGGAGGCCATGCTCACGCCAACGGGGAAACGCATGGCTCGCTTCCCCCTGCATCCGCGCTATGCGCGCATGCTGCTTGAAGCCGAGCAGTGGGGCGTCATTCCGGAGCTTGCACAGGTGGCCGGGATAAGCCAGAACCGCGCCTTTTATCGCCCGGCCCGTGATGAGTTCGCGCGTCGTGAACAAATGCGGCGCATTGAAGAGCCGGCGGGTGAAAAATCGGACTGGTGTGTGGAGTTGAGGGCCTTTCAACTGGCCCGGGCAGTGCGCTTCGATCCGAAGGCCTGCGGGGCGCTTGGAATACACGGGGGCATCGCCCGCCAGGCGGAAGCCAGCGCCGCGCAATTGGAAGATCTGGCCCGCGGGACGAGGCTGGAATTCCGTGCCCGGGAACTGGAGCATTTGGATGAAGCTTTGGGACGTTGTCTTCTGGCGGGATTCCCCGACCACTTGGCGAAGCGGGTGGATCGGGGGACGCGAAGGTGTCGCCTGGTGGGAGGCCGTACGGGCGAACTACGCCGGGAGAGCGTGGTGACCGGGGAGCTGTTGGTGGCTGCGGAGATTGAGGAGCGGGAGGCGCGCGGCGAGTCGACTATATTGCTTGGAAGGGCAACCGTTGTTCAAACGGCTTGGGTGGAGGCCCTTTTTCCGAACGATTTCAAGAAACACGAACATGCCTTGTACGATGCGAAACAACGCCGTGTCGTCTGTCGACGCGAGCGTTGCTTCCGCGACCTTGTGCTCGAATCTTCGGAGGGCGGGGAGCCGGATCCCGGAACAGCGGCGGAGTTGCTCGCGGATGAAACGCGGAGCGGCAACCTTGTTTTGAAGAACTGGGATACGGGCGTTGAGCAGTGGATCCATCGCGTTAATTTTGTCGCCTTGCATTGTCCGGAAACGGAAATCGCCCCGATTGACGAGGCAGGACGGCGTATGCTGGTGGAACAAATATGCGAAGGCGCAAAAAGTTACCGTGAGATAAAAGATCGACCGGTGCTTCCGGTTTTGCGCGGCTGGCTGCGACCGGAACAAGAGGCCTGCCTCGACAGCTTTGCGCCTGTGGAGATGCGATTGCCGGGATGTAAGCGTCCGACGCGCATACGTTACGAACCGGAGGGCCGAGCGGTTATTGCCGGCAAGCTTCAGGATTTCTACGACGTGCCCGGGCGGGACTTGAAGATTGCAAACGGGAAAGCGGACCTTGTTGTCGAACTGCTGGCTCCCAACGGCCGCCCCGCCCACGTCACGGACGATCTCGACGGCTTCTGGTCCGGCGCTTACCTGAGCGTCCGCAAGGAACTTGCAGGCCGTTATCCGAAGCACGAGTGGCGCTGAGCCAAAGCGACCCCTCCCACCTGTCAAGCAGGTGACCTCCCCTTGAGCGGTG
>JBKGYB010000149.1:0-5368 GCA_046546295.1 Opitutales bacterium
CCATTAAAAATTTTCCGCGCGAAAAACGCAGCAATTGACGGATAAGGGACTAAAGATGGGTGTCCGACAACAGCCGTTCAACCAGCCGGGGCAGGGCGGCGCCTGCGGGCGCTTCAATGCACTCGAATTGCTCCCGTGACACAGTTCCGGGTATTTCCGGGTTGATCAAAAATTTTTGAGCCGTCGGCGGCGCCGCTTCGGCGAGGCCCGCGGCTGGATAGACTTGCAGGGATGTGCCTACCACGATGAGAATGTCGGCGGTTTGCACGATATTTGCGGCGCGCTCAATTTCCGGCACCATTTCACCAAACCAGACGACGTGCGGGCGCAATTGGCTACCGCGTTCGCAGAGGTCGCCCAGGCGAATATCCTTTCCGTTGAGAGGATAAAGAAGCGAGGGGTCGGCTGTGCTTCTCGCCACGTCGAGTTCGCCATGCAAATGCACGACGTTTGACGAACCCGCTCGCTCGTGGAGGTTATCGATATTTTGCGTGATGACGGTCACCCGGTGTGTGGCTTCCAGTCTGGCAAGCGCGCGGTGTGCCGGATTCGGCTCGACGGTATAGAGCTGGCGGCGGCGCGCATTGTAGAAATCCAGCGCCCGTTCCGGATTTGCGGCCCAACCTTCCGGCGTGGCGACATCCTCAATGCGGTGGTTTTCCCAGAGCCCGTCCGAACCCCGAAATGTTTTGATGCCGCTCTCCGCGCTGATGCCGGCGCCGGAGAGCGCGACGATATGTGGCCGGGTGGTGGAGGTGTTCGTGCTCATGGTGATTGTTTCAATTATACAAAACGATGCAAACGGCGGATTAGCGGCTTTGCTCCAAATTCAGCAGATAACGCTTCCGTCGGAGTCCGCCGCTGTATCCGGTCAATTTGCCGTCTGCTCCAACGACGCGGTGACAGGGAAGAATGATCGCCAGGCGGTTCGCTCCCACCGCACGCGCGACGGCGCGCGCCCCGGATGCTCCGCCCGTTCGCGCAGCGAGCTCGCCGTAGCTCGTAGTCGTACCGTATGGAACGGCACTGAGATTACGCCAGACGAGTTCCTGGTGCGAGGTTCCGGGATGCGCAACGGGGGTTTCGAAGGATGTCCGCTTGCCCGCGAAGTATTCCGTCAACTCCGTCCGCAATTTGCGGCTCGGGCCCGTCTCGCCGGGATAAAAAACGGCGCCGAGACGTTTGCCCAAGGTTTGGAACTGTTTATCCAGCATGTTCCGGTCTCCAAACTCGACGAGATAGACCGCTTCCTCGTCGCTCGCAACGAGGACTGCACCGAGGGGCGAGTCGAGTTGCGTTATCATCAACGCGCGCTGGCCCGAAGCCGTTTCCAGTGAACGCTCTTTCCCGACGCGCAAGGTGTTGCGGAAATCGCCGAGGTTGTCGGAATTTCCAGTTTTGAATTCCGCGACACGCATCATGATTGAAAATACCATTGCGCCGGTTTATCCTTCCGGGAAAAAGCCTGTTGTGCGGTCGAGCCCGAGCGTGACGGATATATTGAGGAAGGTGATATCCCCCATTGATTGACACAACATGAAGCGGTAGTCGTTGTGCATCTTTGCGAGTTCTCCGCGCAGTTGAAGGGTCTTTTCCTCGCTCGAAATTTTGTCCACGCACATGCACTCCCGAAGGCGCCGAATGCGCTGAAGCGAGAAGTTGAGCCGCCGTCTGATGAGGGAGCGTTCTTCGCGCTGGTATTGGCGGCTGGTGTTGAGGTTGATGAGCGCGGTGCACAATTTCACCACCGGGAGGTTGTTTTTGAAAAACTGCGGCAGATAGAGCGTACGGCGGCCTTCGTAGCTTTGCTGATCGAAATCTATGGCTCGGACGCGATACTGATTTTCCTCGAAATCAGGAGTTACTTCCACGACATAATTGTAGGCTCGCATATCGCCGAGCAGGCGCACAAAACAGCGCTCGTTGAATTTGATGAATTCCTTGGCCAGGCGCACTTCGTGCAAGTCCTTTTCCGGCAGGTAGTTGTGGATAAAGTCGTCCCCTGGTATGCCGATTATATGTTCTTCGATCAGTGTGTTGCCGCAGACGAGGTAGTGGCTGTCGTTCGGCGAGAGCAGCTCCTCCAGCTCGAGTCCGTACACGCGGGAGGCGTCGGCGTTTTTGACGTAGAAATAGTCATGGTTGTCGTTGTACTGATTGACCACCCGTACCCGCAAAGGCTTGGTGTTGCCGAAGGTGCAGAAGTCCACCCGGTCGATGTAGAGGTTCTCGAGGATCGACTCGTCTCCGCCCGAGCGCAGAAGCACATAGATCCATTTCAATCCGTCGTAGAGTTCCTCGCGGCGGTGCTGTTCGTAGACGAGCGTCTGCCACAGCGTGTCCACGCCTTCCCGATTGAGGAGGGGAAAGGCGTCCTCGTATTGAAGCAGGTCTTCGTAGCAGATCGGCAGGTCCACCGCCCGGTCGTAATGGGTGAGGTAATCGCGAAACAGGTCGTTGATGGGAAAAAACTGCTTTCGTTCCTGGGTGATTGCGGCTTGAGGCATGGTGCTAAATCAATAAATCCGTGGCGGATGGGCGTTCTACATAGAGTTAAACCTACCCATCCTGTATCATGATGCCACTTTAATGTACGATAAATTGTAACGGCTCGGAATACAGGAGTCACAAATTTTTTTGATTTCGGAGTTGAAAAAACCGCGAGCATCCCTGAGTTGTGGAGGTGGCCGGGTCCTATGCAACGCAGGACAGGTTAACCCCGTCAGGCCCGGAAGGGAGCAGCGGTCACCTGATTCTCGTGTGCCGTAGGGTGCCTGGCCACTTTTGTGTCCGGCGGAATGCCGGTACCGCAGCCTCAGGACTCCTTGCCCCTGTGAAGTTTGCGTGACACCATCTTCGGGTTTTCGGGGGAGTCTTAAGCCGGCGGAAAACCGGTCGACGGTCGAGGAGAGCGGGCGACGAGAGCGGATCACGAGTGGCGTATGCGTGCCGGGAAGAATGCTTGGTTGACAGCCCGTAAAAATAGTGCGGGTTATCCGGCATGGATCCCAACTATGCGAAATTGGCCACTGTGCTCACCGATTTTTCAACGGATTTGCAAAAGGGCGAGCGCGTGCTCATTCATGCTTTCGACATTCCGGAAGCCATGGTGATCGCCCTTGTTCGGGCGGCTCGCGCTCGTGGAGCAGTCCCGCATGTGCAGGTTGAGCGTGCCCGGGTAAGCCGCGAGCTGGTGAGGGCTCCCGATGCGGGGCAGTTCGAGGCGCAGGCGGAATGGGAGCTTGAGCGGATGCGGAAGATGGATGCCTACATTGCCGTGCGCGGGGCTGACAATATTTTTGAACTGTCGGATGTGGAGCCGGAAAAGATCAACCATGTGATGCAGGCGACGAAGCCGGTGCTTGATTATCGGGTTAATAAAACCAAATGGGTGGTGCTGCGCTGGCCCACGCCGAGCATGGCGCAACAGGCGATGTCCAGTACGCAAGGGTTTGAGGACTTCTTTTTCCGTGTCTGTACGCAGGACTATGCCCGCATGATCCCGGGCATGGAGGCTTTGAAAGAACGCATGGAAAGCGCCGAGCAGGTGGAAATAAAAGGCCCGGGCACGGACCTCCGCTTTTCCATACGCGGGATGAATGCGGTAGCCTGCGGGGGCAAGCACAATATTCCGGACGGAGAGGTCTTTACCGCTCCGATAAAAGATTCGGTTGAGGGAGAGATTACATACAATGCCCCCACTGTCTATCAGGGTGTTTCCTTTGACCGGGTGCGCTTGAGCTTTAAAAAAGGGCGGATCGTACACGCCGACGGCAGCAACCCGGGCCGGCTGAAAGAGATCCTGGACTCTGATTTGGGAGCGCGTTACATCGGGGAGTTCGCACTCGGTTTCAACCCGCACATCAAGGAACCCATGCGGGACATCCTGTTTGATGAAAAGATTGCGGGATCCTTCCACTTCACGCCGGGCCAGGCGTATGAGATCGCCGACAACGGCAACCGGTCGAAAGTACACTGGGATCTGGTTCAGATCCAACGCGAGGAGCACGGAGGAGGCGCCATTTACTTTGACGGGGAATTGATCCGGGAAAACGGTCTCTTCGTTGCGGAGCCATTAACCAAATTGAACCCGGACTACCTGTTGGCGAATGCCTGAGCGGTGCGCCGGCATACTTTCCACTGGAGTGGGTTGACCCAGTCGAAAGCCGGGCTAAGAAAAGAAACATGCACGCACCTGTAACCCAAGAAGCCGCGGCCTTTATCCGGCGTTTGCCGAAGACGGAAACGCACCTGCACATCGAAGGGGCTCTGCCATTTCGTCTGTTGCAGGGCCTGGATCCCGAGCGCTTCCGGGAGCCGCCGGAATCCTGGGCGCTGGACTTCAAATGGTCTTCGTTCGAGGCGTTTGAAACCCACCTGATCGAACATGCCGTGCAGTGGTTTACTTCACCCGAGCGCTACTATGAGGCGGCCAAGTTGATATTCGAAGACCATCTTGCGCAGAATGTCCGTTATGTGGAGACTTCGTTTCATGCGGGAATTATTGAGTTTCCGGGTATTCCCGGGCGTGAAATTCTGGCGGCCATACGGAGCGCGGCGCCCGAGGGACTCGAGGTTCGTGTTTTTATGGGAATGGCGCGCAACAGCAACACGGAGGCGCTTGCGCCGGTCCTGGAGAGCTGTCTGGAATGGGAAGGTCTGTCCGGGATTGATTTGCATGGGGTGGAAAACATGCCATTGGAGGATTGGACGCCACGTCTCTGGCGGCGTGCCCGGGACGCGGGCCTGATAGTAAAGGCGCATGCGGGTGAGTTTGGTCCGGCGGGCAATGTCCGCGAATCCATTGAAGTGCTCGGCAGCCGCCGCATACAGCATGGTGTGCGCACGGTGGAAGATGAAGCCGTCATGCAACTCGCGCGCGATCAGGATGTGACCTTCGACCTGTGCCCGATCAGCAATGTGAAGCTCAATGTTGTGCCCGGGATCGAGGCACACCCGATTCGAATACTGCTTGATGCGGGCCTGCGGTGCACAGTAAGCACCGACGATCCGTTTTCCTTCGGCAACTCAGTAATCGACGAATACAACGCTTTGCACGCGGGCTTGGGGTTTACCCGCGAAGAATTGGCGCGCCTGTCCCGGAATGGCTTTGAAGTCGCCCTCGTGGACGAGGCGACCCGAAAAAAGTGGCTGGCCGAACTGGAGCAGGCTTCGTAAGCAGCCTGTCGGACTTAACCCACTGGGTAAGTCCGACAAGCTTTTAATGAAATTCCCGGCAAAATGATCCGAAAATTCCGAAGATACGGGCTGCTAGTCGGCTGTAACAGGTTTTCTTTCGCAGCGTGTAGTCTTTCAGCAAACGTCCCGGTAAGGTTTTTATGGAGGCTAAAACGGACGTTTGCTGAAG
>JBKGYB010000150.1:0-5365 GCA_046546295.1 Opitutales bacterium
AAAATAAGATAAGCTAATAATAAAACAGGATAAAAGATAGTGCTGGTTATTATGGCAAATTGGCATTACATAAGGAGCAGGAGGTTTTGAGATGAAAGAGCGCCTTTATTTATCGATGATCCCGGAATCGTTGATTGTTTCGATGTTGAGTCCGGAGGAGTTTGGAAACTACTACGCTGTTGGTTCCCGCAAACGCTCCCGGGGCCAGGCGGTTTTTTTCGAAGTGGATCCTGACCGGATGGGGGAGGCTGATTTGCCTTGGGGGGAGGTGGAAGAACGCTTTGTACAACATCCCGACGGAACGCCCAAGCGTTCCGTTTACCTAAGTATCTACCGTGCCTTGGAGAAGGTGCCTCTGGCCGCGTTGGGCGCCCTGTATCTTGTGACCGATGACGGGCGGGTCCTGGCGCTCCACCAACAGGAATATGATTTGGAACAGGAACAGCGGCTGCATTTCTACCAGGAGTTGTGTCCCTTGACGCCCCGGGTGGTAAGCGTTTTGCCCCCGGATGCATTCAGCTCGTTTATTACGGGGGAGAGCAGTACCCTGAAGGTTCCGAAAATCGTTTTTTGCAACCTGATGTTGCGTGCATTGCGTCACGACCCGGAGGCCGAAGATATTGGCGATCTCCCCTACGGAAACATCGGTCACCTGCGCGATTGTTTGCGTGAGTTGAGCGCTGGGGAGGGCAAGCCCACCAAGACCGTGGACCGCCAATCGGGGGGGGATCTTCCTTATCGGACCATCAAGGACGGTTTTTTTGTGGGGGAAGGGTCGAATGTTCTTTATTATCCCATGCCGTCCCGCACGAAACTTGAAAGGGAGTGCTATGAATGGTGGCGGTCGGCACAATCGCCGGTGCTGCTCTGAGTAGACCGGCCTTATGAATTCACAGGAGGGCAAATCCAATGATTGACGCTGTATTCTGGCTGGTGGGCCTATCCGCTGTAATTGCGCTGGCGACCGCTTGGCGGTTTTCCCGTCAAATGCGGCTTGAGAATGAGGGGACGGATCGTATGCGGGCGATCGCCGAACATGTTCGCAGGGGCGCAATGGCGTATTTGGCGCAGCAATATCGGTTGATGTTTGTCGTCTTTGTGGCGTTGGTCCTGCTTTTTGTGGTGCTGGGATTTGTTCTGGAGATCCAGAGCCGATGGCTCCCTCTTGGTTTTTTCGTGACGGGCTTTTTGTCGGCGTTGGCGGGCTATTTCGGGATGAAGACGGCTACGGCCGCCGCGGCTCGAACGGCTCACGGAGCGTCGCAATCACTGGGGAAGGGGTTGCGCATTGCTTTTCGCAGCGGAGCCGTGATGGGGTTGACGGTCGTCGGCATCGCGGTTTTGCAGGCAACCTTCTGGCTCTGGTTTTTCGGGCGGGTATTTCCGTTTGAGGACAGTTCGGGCGAAAATCTTCTGCTGGCCACAACGATCATGTTGAACTTCGCCATGGGAGCATCGCTCCAAGCATTGTTCGCTCGTGTGGGCGGAGGTATTTTTACCAAGGCGGCCGATGTAGGGGCCGATCTCGTTGGTAAAGTGGAAGCCGGCATTCCGGAAGACGATCCCCGCAATCCGGCCACGATTGCGGACAATGTGGGAGACAACGTCGGGGATGTCGCCGGCATGGGGGCCGATCTGTTTGAATCGTATACCGGTTCGATTTTCGCGGCCTGTGCCCTTGGGGCCGCGGCTTTTGTTGGAGATGTCGACTTGCAGTGGAAGGCGGTTTTGTTCCCGTTGGCGGTGGCGGGGCTCGGTATAGTGTGCTCGATTGCGGGGATATTTATCGTGCGAACCGGAGAAAACGCCGGACAACGGGAATTGATCGCATCCCTTTCGAACGGGATAAACCTGAGCGCGGCATTGATTACGCTTGCCACCCTCGGTCTTGTCTTCCTCATGGGCATGGAGGGACCTTGGGGCTTGTGGGGCGCCGTGATTTCCGGGTTGGTGGCCGGGATACTGATTGGAAAATCGACGGAGTACTTTACTTCGAGCTCCTTTAAACCGACCCGCAATATCGCGCATCAGGCAAACACCGGCCCGGCGACCGTAATCATCAGCGGCACGGCCACCGGCATGATGTCCGTAGCCATTCCCATACTGGCCGTAACAGCCGGCACGCTGCTGGCGTTTCTTTTCGCATCCGGCTTCGATCTGTCAAACCTGAGCATGGGCTTGTATGGTATCGGCGTCGCTGCCGTTGGCATGCTTTCAACTTTGGGCATCACGCTGGCAAGCGATGCCTATGGGCCCATTGCGGATAATGCCGGCGGGAACGCTGAAATGAGTGGACTCGGCCCGGAGGTCCGGGCGCGCACGGATGCGTTGGACGCGCTTGGCAATACCACCGCTGCCACCGGCAAAGGCTTTGCGATCGGGTCCGCCGCGTTGACCGCTCTGGCATTGCTGGCCACGTATATTGAAGTGGTTCGAGCTTCCTTGCTTCGAACGGGTGAGACGATTTTGGATACCGGGAACGGCCTCAGCGTCCCCGTCGGTGAAGCCGGCCTCAGGGATTTTATGCACTATTATGACGTAAACTTGTTGAACCCGCTTGTCCTGATTGGGGTATTCCTTGGGGTGATGGCGGCATTTCTTTTTTGCGGCTTAACCGTGCAGGCGGTCGGGCGGGCAGCGAACAAAATGGTCGAGGAAGTGCGCCGCCAGTTCCGGGATTTGCCCGGCATTATGGATGGCACACAGGAGCCGGATTATGCGCGCTGCATTGAGATTTCGACCAAGGCGGCCCAAAAGGAAATGATGATACCCGCGTTTCTCGCTGTTATGATACCGATTGCCGCCGGCGTGTTGTTCGGTGTTGCCAGCGTGCTTGGCCTTCTTGCGGGAGCGCTTACGTCAGGGTTTGCCTTGGCCGTCTTTCTGGCGAATTCAGGTGGCGCCTGGGACAACGCGAAAAAATATATCGAGGAAGGACATTTTGGCGGCAAGGGGTCGGCCGCACACAAGGCTGCGGTCATCGGCGACACAGTTGGCGACCCTTTTAAGGACACCTCCGGGCCGAGCCTTAATATTCTAATCAAACTCATGACGATGACAGCCATTGTCTTTGCCGGAATAACCGTGAGTTGGCATCTCCTGTAAGCGCAGGTTCTCATGTGCCGGAGCGCCCGCAGGCCGCCCTTTTTGCGTGCTGGCAGAGCTAAATTAAAGGGCGAAAAGCCGTCGGTCCGAAACGGAGCCGACTTCAAGGCAAAGACCGGCAATCGGCCTCCTCATGGCGGTTGCCCCAAAGTTTCCGGAAGCCGCCTTTGTGTCCGGCGGTTGTTCGAGACTTTTTGTTGTTGCGTTGTAACGACTCCTGACTCCTGAGTAGTTGCCACGAATCCATGAAATCTTTGCGCCAGTTTCCGCTCGGGGCCTCTTTCCCCGAGAGCCCGCATGCAGTAACGAGCAGTCTCCCGACCCTTGAGGATGTGCGGGGGTACGAGGAGAAACAACCGCGTGTGATGGAAGCCCTACGGGTAGGGTACCCGCGTTTCATCACGCATCCTTATGTGCTTCGGTTGACAGAAGAATTCCTGAAGTCGGCGGGCCTTGAAGGGCGTGCAGGCGTCCTTGTGCGGGGACAACGCGCATCCGTCGACCTGCGTGAATGGCTGAACGCTCCGTCGGATGCAATGGAGGTTCGCGAAGCTTTGTTTCTTGTCCATGTGGATGCCGATAACCGGGAGGTGAGGGAGCGGGCCCGCCAATACCTGCAACACACCGGTTGCGGGGTTGGTTCGCGACAGGCTGAGGATTTGCTTCTCGAAATGGGCTTGCTTGAGTCGAGCTATCCGGAGGAAGCGGTCGCCGAAAACGCGAGCCGCGAAGTGGCATCCGAAGTCGCACGGCTCTGCGGCGTCCAGGAAAAGGACGTGCGACTCTGCGCCTCCGGAATGAACGCGGTGTATGCCGCTTTTCAGGGAGTGCGTGACCGGCAGCGGCGGCGCGGGCGCGGGCAATGGATTCAGCTGGGGTGGCTCTATCTGGATACCGGGTGTATTTTGAGGGAGTTTCTGGGGGAAAATGAACAATTGCATGCCTGTTATGATGCCATGGATACCGACACGGTTATCCGGCGGATTCGGGAATGTGGCTCGCAATTGGCCGGGCTTGTGGTTGAATGCCCGACCAATCCTGTGGTTCAAGTGAGTGAACTGGGCCGGATCAGCGAAGTTGTCCGTGAAGCGGGCGGAGTTCTGATAGCGGATCCGACCATCGCGTCGATCTATAACATAAAGCTCATTCCAGAGGCCGACCTGCTTGTCTCCAGTCTCACGAAATATGCCGCGCACGAAGGAGATGTAATGGCCGGCACGATGGTCCTGAACCCCGAATCACCCTATTACGGCGATCTGGCAGCGAATATTCCGGAATTCAATGTGCCTCCTTATGAACGGGATTGCCGGCGCCTGGCGTGGGAAATGCGTTCGGCGCCGGAAGTTGTAGCGGCAATGAACCGGAACGCGCGCCGGCTGGTGGAGCACCTGCGGCGTCATCCGGGCATTCAGCGGATTTATACCGCGCTTGACGCGGATGCTTTTTCAGAGCTGGCGCAAGCGCCGGATTGCCCCGGCGCTGTTTTTTCGGTGGAGTTAAAAGGCTCCGCCGAGCGGTTCTACGATGCGGCGACCGTCATGAAAGGCCCGAGTTTCGGGACCTGGTTCACTTTGTTTACACCGTTCCTGTATCTGGCTCACTATGACCTCGTGTCCAACAAAAGAGGGCGCGGCTTTTTGCGGGAGCTGGGGATGGATCCCGAACTGATCCGTATATCCGTCGGAACGGAACCTTACGCCGACATCAAGGCCGTTGTTGACGCGGCCTTGGAGGAATCCGTTGCCCCACGCCCTTAAGCGAAAAAGACGCATGATACCGGTTTCCATAATCCGTCACCCGAAGGAAAGAAAGAGCAAGTGCAGCCTGACGCCTCTAGAAGGAGAAGGCGGTATGGAATTTCACCAAATGCGCCGGGGCATGACCTTTGACGTGACGGGTTACACGGTCCTCAGCGTGGACGCGCCGCAGCTTTCCGCTGATGATGCGGGGCGTCCGTTGCTGCTGCTTGACAGCACGTGGCGGCTTTTGCCCGAGCTTGAGGCCTGTCTGGCCGGGGAGGGGATAAAGCGCTCGCTCCCGCCGGTGAAGAGCGCCTATCCCAGAGTAAGCAAGCTCTCGGCGGATCCGCCGCACGGCCTCGCTTCCGTGGAAGCGTTGTACCTTGCATGCCTTGTTCTGGGGCACCGTGAGGACTGGTTGCTGCGGCACTACCACTGGCGCTCGAGCTTTATGCGCAACCTTGAAAGCGCGGGGCTGCCGGCGTCCGGGATTGATGCGGCCCGGGATAAACCGGGGGGCG
>JBKGYB010000151.1:0-5305 GCA_046546295.1 Opitutales bacterium
CTGCCGTCTGCGGTGATGTAGCGCCTTCAGCGCTTAGGTTGACGCACATGCGCTCGGCGGGATCAGTGGTTCAAAATAAAATGCGTTTTTTAGTATGCCGCCCGATCCTTACGGAATCCGCTCGAATAGAAACCGCATCCGCTCGGCCGCTTCGGAAACCGAATCACTCGACCGTGCGTCGACCCATTCCAAGGCGGCCGCGCTCGAACCCGCCTCTTGACCGTAACGCTCAACCGCATTGCGCCAGATTCGGCGAGCTTCCGTGGTTTCGCCGGATCGCCAGCGCACAAACCCCTGAATGAACCGGGTGCTTGCATCATGTTGTTCAATGCGAGCGATGTTTTCACTTAACCGCTCCCAAATTCGCCGGGCTTCGGCGCCTTCCATCCCGAGCCACTGATTGAAATACGCCGACACCAACACACGTTTCGCCGCTTCCATGCCGGGATCCAGTTCGACGGCACGCTCCGCATAAGTCGCCGCCTTCTCGTCCTCTCCCACTCGGAGCGCCGCATTTGCGACGAGTAGATTGTCCTGTTTGAAACTCTCCCGATTCCGGGCATCAAACCAATTTCCGTAGACCCCGAACGCTCCAACGGCCAATATCCCCGCAACAAGCAATATTTTGCGCATTGTCAGCTGTTGCCAGGCGACAAATACCAGCCCCCCGCAAGCCACGCAGAGCAGCGGGGCCAGCGGCAAACGGAAGCGCGCGCTGACGTAAAACAGCAGCAGGCCTGTCGTATAAGCACCGCCCGCACAGGCCAAAGCAAACAAGTCGACTTTGGATCCGCGGCGGAAGCCCGCGACTACACCGAGCGCTCCCCCCAGAAGCAGTATCCCCCAGCCCAGGGGATTCCACCGCAACAAGGGAAACCGTTCTTTGTGAAAGGCATAGGTCAAATTATTATACGGCTCCCAGTCGTTGAACAAATAAACCACTTTCCTGCCCATCAGGCCAAGCCAGCCAGAGGGATCCTCCGTCAGTCGCTCCATAAAGCGTGTCCGCCAGTAGGCATTCATTGCTCCGACATCCGCCGGGGCTGCGCCCGTCTCCCGACGGTAGAGATATTCCGACTCCATTCTCGCCGTATTCCGCCCCTCTGCTATTTTGTCAAATCGCATTTGTTGAACATAATATTTCCCGTTCGCTCCCTCGCGATTCGCAGCGTAAAGGTTGTAGGCGCCCTGCCATGGCAGAATCCGGAACTCACCTGACAGCCGCTCGTTTAACATGCCCTGCGCGAGCAAAAGCCCGGCCAGTGGCAGGGCAATAACGGCGCCGCTTCGGAGCGCACGCGGAGCGCCCCATCCCCGCACGCCTGCCTGAATGCCCCCGAGAATAGGGAAAAGCAACGCGGGAGGCAAAAAGTTCGGCCGGGCCAAAACGGCCAACCCGACACATAACCCCGCCGCAAACCAACGACTCATGCTGCCTGCGGCCCCTCTGTCCGGTTGTCCGGCGGACACCAGAAACCACAGTCCCGCAAGGAACAGCGTCGTCGCAAAACTGATGTCGAGCCCCTGCCCGGAAAAGAACAGGGCGACCGGATACACCGCGTATAACAAGCCGGTCAGGAGGGCCGCTTTGTGCGAGTTCCAGACAACACGGGCGAGCCCGCCAGCCAGCGCCGCCCCCGCGCCATGGCTCAGCAATCCAAGCAGGAGGGCAACCGTTGGAAGATTCGTTCCCGCAAACCACGACAGCACCCACGGGTACAAAAGCGCGCGGTACAGGGGCTCATCCGGCAAGTCCCCGGCAGCGATCCGTTCAGCCCACGCGAGGTTCTCGCGCGCATCGAGCACCGGTGAACGGGCCAGCGCGTCCCCGGCGAAAGCAAAGCCATAGGCGAGCACGTAGGCGGTCGCAAGCAGGACAAGGACCCGCGTCCATTGCACACGGGCAGCTGTGGGACCATTTTTACGAGACGGCCCGTTCATGCAGAGCCTCCTGCCTTTTCCATGACAATCCGCATTCGAAGCCCCAGTCGGCGCAACAGAAACTGCGGGAGCCGGGCCTCGACCGGAAGGAGACAACGCACGAGCCCGGCCGGACACATTTGCGGTTTTGAATAACCTCCGGTCAGGGGATAAGCCATCAGATCCCGATAACTCAGCTCCTGAAGGCGCAGACGGTGGGCCGACGAGGCTGCAAAGGGGGGCGCAGGGTTATAGTCTGCGTTTGTAGCCTCAGGCATCAATCCGCGCCTCCTTCCGAAGCCCGACTCGCTTCAATCTTGTATATTCGGGTCAGGGAAAAGGGACGAAAACTTCGCTCCGCCACACGTTTCATCTCGAAAGCATCATGCAGCTCCTCTGCAAAGGGCGTGTGGGGCACAAACCGTCCGTCGGCATAATGATTGCGCTCCACGAAATAAACCTCCGGATACCTGCCCATGCGCACCGCCCGGATCAGTTCCGTCGCCTTCCCGGCCACTTGATGGGGCGGACGGGAAGGCCAATCCCGCAACGCCCACGGCACGGTGAAACGGTCGATCACCAGGCTCTGGCTCCGGATTTCCCGCCCGCTTAACCGCTCGAGCCAGGCCTGCTCCCGGATCGCGAAATTCCGTTTGCTGAATATCGCCTTCGCGTTCATCGGAAGAGTGAAAGCCAGCAAAAATACACCCGTTACACCCGCAGCCCAACTCCACACGCGGGGGCGAGCACGCCCGAAGTATTCCAGAACCACAACAGGCGCGAAAATCAAAAGGCAATGTACGGGCAGGGCGTAGCGCGAGACGAAGGGACTGTCCAGGCGCCCGGCATGAAAGCCGAGAACCAGCGCCAGGTGCGCCACGAAAACCGGTGCGAATACCGCCAATACCACAGCCGCCGGGCGCTCCCGCCAGTAGCGTCCCCACTCCGTCCGCAGCAGCAACAGGAATATAAACACGCCCGCCAGCCCAGCCCCGCTGAGCAGCAGCGAATTCGCCAGTGTATCGTCATAACTGAAGAAAAAGGCCAAGGCATGCGGCAGGTTCTCCGCGATATGTCGCAAGGCGAAAGCCGACTCCGCCCCGCCCGTGAGCTCCCAGGATGCCGGCTCTCCGAAATAACGGCGCAGTTGCAGCAGCCCCGCAACCATCAGGGGCGGGACCAGCAGGGTGCCCCCTGAAAGGAAAGCGCGCCCCGCACGCAACCACCCGAGCACGATCACTGCTGCCACCGGCACGAGAAAAAGGGCCGATTCATAACGCGAATAAAAAAGCAGGAGCCCCGCAAGGGCGAAAGCGCCCTCCCGCGCCCGCCCCGGCTCACGCAAATACCGGAAGCCCAGCACAAGCACCAGCTGCAACAGGAACAAGTTCAACAACTCCATCCCGCCGCCCGTCGCATTCTGAGCCAACAGCGGAAGCGACACCCACAGGAATACGGCAAGCACACCGCCCGCAAGTCCCGCAAGCCCATAGCCAAAGGCAAAGCCCAATGCAAGACCGCCGATCCCGAGCGCGGCGTTCAACACAAAAGGGTGCGCCGGCCGATAGCCCGCCACGTCGTGCAGCACGGATACCAGGAAGGGATACAACCAGGGACGCTTGTCCACCCGTGTCTCAGCCGGGGCAAACCGCTCCCCCTCCGGCTCCACCCGCAGGGTCGTCCGCACCTCTCGGCTCTCGTGCAGGTTCCGGGCCGTACTTGCCAGAATATAGTCGTCCATCGCGATCTTCGGCCCGAAATCCGCGTGCACGAAGAGCAACCAGCCGCCGAGCAACACCGCCGCCACGCCCACGAGCTTCTCCCTGCTATAGGCCCGCCACGGGCGTCCGCCCCGCAGCGAACGCCACAGGTGGAAGCCGAAGCAGGCGCACGCGACAAAAACAAAGACATAGCCCCCATGGCGCACGAACTCCGGCGCCGCTTCCACCGGCACAAGAAAAGCGACACCGAGCCCCACGGCCAGGGAGAGCGCCGCCAACACCGCGCGCAACAGTCCTGCGCCGTCCCCTTCCTGTTTTCCATGCTGCTTCATTTTAAAATTACTGGCTATTTGGGGATTTCGGGAGCGATTGGACGAACTGCCGGATCGCGGCGGGCTGCTCAAAGAGCATCTTCCCGGTGTAGTTTACATTGATCGGGCCGGCATCCAGCTCGATGCGCTTGCCCGGCGGCACTCGCACGCTCTGAATGCGCGAAAGGCGGATATAGCAGGCGTCGTTGATTTTTTCCTCACGCACTTTTTCCAGCTCAAAGGTCTTTTGGTAATCCGCTTTCAATCTGGCGGACAGCGCAAGGAACTGGTGTTGCTCCACCCTCGCCCGCTGGGTCGGCAGCAGATAAACCACATACATGCCGTCAAAGGTCCGAAGCCTCTGGTGGAGCTCAAGCCTCTCGGGAAAATTCAGCGCGGCGTCCGCCAGGATGCCCGACTTCAGATTCAGGATCCAGGACAGACTGGGCTCCGAAATCATCAGCGGATTGCTCCCCTCCATTTCTTCAGCCACCTCATCCAGGAAGGCTAAATGTTCGTTCTTAAGCGTCCACGGCAGATAATCAGTCCGAGCCATCTGGGGCCGCGTAAAGAAGACGAAAAATAACAGGACACAGCCGAGCAGCCAGCCTGCGCGTCTACCGGAGAGAGGAAGGAGCCGACCGGCAACCAGGACGATCACGGTCACTTGAAGCAGGATAAAAGGCAGCGCCAGACGCGAAGCCATAATATCGTCCATCTGCCCCCAGTGGTAGGCCATCAGCAGAAAGAAATTCACCAGTATCACCCCGCCGAATACCGCGAAAACCCGCGCGGAGGAAAGGTTCGGAAAGGGCATAGCCCGCCCCTTCAGCAGCGGGAAGCACAGCAGGACAAGCGCGAGGATGAAAAAGGCCGACACCAGCCAGCTGTTCGGTTGCTGCGTGCCGAAGGAAAAAAAGAAGTCCCAGGCATGACCGAGATTTTCCATTACAAATCCCGCGGCAAACGGGGATCCCCCCGCCTCCCGCAACTGCCAGAACTGTTCATACTCATTCATAATGAGCCGCTGGAGAGGATAAGTAACCAGAAGCAGCGGAGCGAGAACAAGGGTCCAGCTTATCCGGACGCGCTTTTCCAGCCACCACACGCCAAGGATCAGCGCCGCAACCGCGAAAACGAAGAGGACCGATTCGTAGCGCGTCTGGGCGAGCAGCACACCGAGCAGGACAAGAATGTTCATGCGCCGGGAATCCGCGCGTTCGAGGTAGGCATAGCCCGCCACAACCGTCGCAAGGATCAACACCAGGTTCAGGAGGTCGAAGCCCGCGCTTGTGGCCGTCATGGCGAAAAGGGGCACGGTCGCCCAAAGCGCTACAGCCAGGTAGCCGCCGG
>JBKGYB010000152.1:0-5271 GCA_046546295.1 Opitutales bacterium
GCGACCCCTCCCACCTGTCAAGCAGGTGACCTCCCCTTGGCAGGGGAGGAGCTTTCTGTTTTGCCTTTGGTTATATCACGAATGTTAATAATCAAACTCCCCTCGACCGCTCTCGTCAATGCCGCCGTGGTAAATCCCGCCGGAAAATCGACCCTCGCGCGGAGCAACCCACGTTTCCCGGAACTGGCTCTACATCCAGCCACGCAAAACTCCCCCAAAAAACACCTCAAATGGAAGCGGATCAAAAGATCGATTTCGATCCCGAAGGGAGACCTTAAGTTAGTGTTCAGGAAGCTTGGTTGGGGCAGCTCCAACTACCGCACGCTCACCCCGCGATAAAGGTTCATCACACGTTCGCTCTGCTCCTGCCGTACGTAGTCGAGCGTCAATTTCGGGATCTTGTAATGCTCCGACTCCCCGGGGGTATTCTGACAGTGACGGAGAATCACGGCATAGAGAAATTTAAAGGCGTCGCGCGGTTGATGCATCTGGTCGAGCGCCTCCACAAGATCCTTGTGCCCGACTTCTTCCTCAAACAGATCCTTTAATTCTTCGAGTCGTTCCGCGTCTTCCCGCTGACAATTACGGAACCGGGATGTACAAAGATCGTACAGCGTGGCGCCGGTCCAGCGCAGAGGATTCACCATGTTCTGCTTGTCCAGCCGCGCCTGCCGCAGGAATTCGGGAACTTCGCTCTCAATTTTATGCCCCAACTCAATCGGAAGCAGCATCTTGGCGCCAAATTGTTCCTGCTGAAGAAATTTGTTGTTCAAAAGCGGCCAGATGAGCTTTCGCATCCGCTCGGTGTCACTGTTGACCAACACGGGCTCATCCACTCGGTCGACAAATACAATCAGGCTGCTATACCCGAGCTCCTCAACGATCCGGAGAAAACGCTGCGTCGCTTCATAACGCTTGTCCTGGTCGCCCTTTTCCGGAATCAGGCACAATATGCCCGCATCATCCGGCAGATCCCACAGGCCGCGTGTAAATGCTTTTGGCTCGTGACTCACGGCGCGTACTTCGCGCTGGGTGCGCCGACACCTGAAATATTTCCGCGCGGCCCGCGTGAGCCAAGCCACCCCGAGCCCGGCAAAGGCCGCCACCCCCACGATTGCCAATGCCTGCCACTCCCATCCAACAGCCTCCGAGAAACGCCACGCCGCAAGCCCCGTCAACCCCGCCAATCCAGCGAGTAGAACAAGCGTGCCGTGTACTGAGCGATTGAACAACATGCCTGCCCGCAGCAACCGTTTTAAGCGCACCCAGCGGTTCTGTCTTTCGCCGTGCCTGGGCTGGTCGTACAGGAGGCCCAGAATCGCAAGATCAAAGCGTTTCTCCCGGTGCATTCGGCGGAGCGCCCGACGACGATTCTTCGCAAACTCCGTCTTGTCATCCCCGAGCACACTGTCCAAAAGCTCCGTCACCGCGAGACTGAGGATCGCGTCCTGGTGATCGGACAATCGAATCTTATCCAGACAATCTTCCGGCGAACTCAATGAAAGGTTATGGGACAGACGATCCAGAATGGGATTGAGGTCGTCGTAACGCACCCTCCAGACGCGGTTCCCGGAGCGTGTTTCGTTATAGGCCTCCAACCGCCGCTCCATCATCAGTCGCATGGCTGTCTTGCCACTGCCCTTTTCCCCGAAAACCAGCGCCGTGCTCGGGTTTTCAGGGTTGCCGTAGATCTTCTGAAAATCAGGGTGCGTTACCGCATCCTCCAAGGTGCGGGCATACACCGCATCGTTTCGGGCCTCCTCGGCCTGGAAGGGATTTTCGTTAAGGTTCCAATAGTCGAAGAAGCGTTGCAGATCCATAATGCTGAAAGTTCAAAGTATTTGTGCCCTCGGATCAACGCTTTACCGCAAAACAGGCGCCGGGAATCCGTCGGCGAAGCCGGGAGGGGGGGCTGCTAGGTCTTTTCATTTGAGGGGAAGTTCAAGGGAGCGCTCCCTTCTTTGTTTTCGTTCCGCCCCTCTTCCTCTTCCTCTTCCTCATCATCCTGCTTCTCTTCTTCTATGTTCGCATTCACCTCGGTCGGGTCGAGGTCGACAATGCCGCCCGACTTGCCGGCTAAATGGGCTTCGTATAAATCCTCCGTTTCCCGCCTGAGTTGGTCGCCGGCCTGAGCCAGGCGATCCAATTGTTCGACGCTCTCGTGACAACGCCGGTAGTTTTCCTGATAACCCTTGCTCGCCTGTTCCAGTGCCTTTTTCTTTTCGTCCAGGCGTTCGGTCGCACAGTTCTGGAAGAAGGTCTGATAGTCCTTGAGAAAAGAATCCACCCGGCTCTCCACGCCCTGGTGCATCGCTTCTTCCACATAGCGGGTCAAAGCTTCATACAGATAACTTTTTCCCTCTTCACCCAAACGCCGTCCTTTCGCTACAGCGGAAATCGGTTTTTCGGAAGGCGCCGTTTCCCCAAAAATTCGCCGCCGCACCCGGGCGGGCGAACGGAACAGCACCCAGTCCAAAACGCCTTTGCGCACGGGGATTTCCTCCTGAATCGGGGTCGGATCCGGAAGATCGAGCGACTCGTCAAACCGGGCGTCCAGTTTGGGTTCAAAACTTCCGTAAATATCGTCAAATCCAATCTCCAGATTCTCGAGACGCTCCAAGAGCGCGCCTTCAAGACGCACGCCCCCATTTCGTCCGGAGCAAACGCCGTCAACCAGCGAAACGGCGCGCTTGCGAGCTGTTTGGCACACTTCTTCAATGCGAGGATTCACGCGTTCCTGAAGAAGCGCTTGCAGGCTTTCGCCGGAAAAATACCAGGCATCGATCTCGCCTTGAATTTTTTCTTTCAACTCGGGAAGGACGGACCCCATGTGTTCATTCACCTGTTGGTGCAGTTCGCGACTCAATTCGTCGAGGGGTCCTTTCAAGGAATTTTTCCGAAGGGCTTCAACCTCTGCCAGCTGTTGCTCCGCGCGCTCGGCATCTTTTTTCAACACGTCAATACGGCTTCGGAATGCTCGCGCCTCCCCGGATTCAAGGCGTTTTTTCACTTCCTCCCGAATGGAGTTCGCCTGCCGCAAGCTGTTCGCCATAAATTCGAAAATATATTCGCTACTGTTCAAGTATTCGGTGAGGTCGCTTAAAAAAGCATCGAACCCGATCTGCGCACCCTCGGGCGAGGCTTTATCACCCGCAGCATCCCCTGTTGCCTCTGATGCCTCCGGAGCCTCGCCTTCCCCCTCCGTCTCCGTCTCCTCCAGCGCGCCGCTTTGGTCTCCCGCGGCTTCATCGAAAACAGCCTCCTTTTCTTCCCCGGCTGTTGCTTCAGCCGCTGTTTCCCCCGTCTCGGCCTGTAAACTTCTTGATGCGGTCCGCAACAAGTCGACCATGTAAATGCGCAACCGCCCATTCTCTATAGCCGAACGGATTTGCGCGCTCATGGTCAGATTTTCAAAGGTTTCGATGATCTTTTCCGGATTTTCTTGCTCCAGCGCGGGTTCCAATCGTCCGTCCGGTCCCAGGTCCTGCTTGGTCGAGTCAATATTGACCACCAAAAAGACCCGCGGAAAGAGTTCGAGCAAGTCGGCGAATTCCTCAAACACACGTTCGTAAAACAAATTGTCCGTTTTTACCACAAAGACCGCACAAGCCGCCGTATTGCGAAAATCACGGGTCAATTGCCCGTAATTGTATTTCATTTTCGTATAGAGCCCGGGGGTATCGACCAGAATGGTCCCCGATTCCTTCAAATACGGGGCGGGCAATGTGAAATCAATGCGGCGAATCGCTTCGGGATAATCCTCGGCCGGGTTAAAGTTGCGCCCCGCGTCTTCCGCTTCGCAAATACGCCGGGCAAGCTCCTGATGCGCCTGTTCGATCGTGTTTTTTAAACCCTTGCTCGATTCGTAATGCGTCTGATCGCCGTTGAACGTCATCGTTGAAAATCCGCGCGCCTCGCCTTCATGGACATAAACCAGACAGGGGTAGGCCGGCAGACTGGAGACTTCACTGACATAGGCGCCGCTAATGGCATTCATTAACGTGGACTTCCCGCTCTTCAAGGGTCCGAATATAACGAGATACGTGTGCTGTTGATCCGCCTTGTCGCGAAGAATCTTCAAGCGGTGCAGATTGTCCTGCAGCTCACTTAATATGGGTTGCACGCTCGCCTTGTCCTCCACCTTGCGCAAAGCTTGGATTGTGCCGTCCAGTGCCGTGGCAAATGGATTAAGCGCCGGAGAAAATTTCTGACAAAATTCACTGAGTTCTACGCGGATTGGTTCATGTGACATAGAGGGAGCCGTTTTGGAGTTGAAAGTTGAAGGAATGAGCGTTTAGGACAGTTAAGCAAGCCGACCCTGAACGTCAAGGGGAAGCCGCCACATTGCCGAACAGGCAAGTGAATTACATCTTCCGAATATCGACATAAGCGCCGCTGGGATGTTCCAGCAAACGTGGAAACACCGCTAACAGGCGCCGAGCGCAAGTCTCCCCGTCCGGCATTGCATCGGTCCCTTTCGCGGCTTTCAGTTTCTGCAGGGGCGGATAACGCTCGTCCGCGGGCAGGGCGGTCAGGTAATCCTGCATCGCGGTATCCACCAGGCCGGGGGCAAGGGCGGTGAAATGGGTCTCTGATCGTTCATCGGCATACAGCTTGATCAACATGTTAAGCGCCGCCTTGGAAATGCTGTAGCCATTCCAGCCCCGGCTGCCCGATTGGGAAGCCCCAGATGAAATCCCGACCACCTGCTTCACTCCCGGCGCCTCTTCATAGAGAACGTCCAGCAACCACTTGTTGGCCCAGACATTGATTTCCATGGTATCCCGAAGATCGTCGAGCGGGGTATCCTTCATGTCCCGGATACGTCCGAGTTTGCCGGCATTCAGCACCGCGAGATCCAATGCCGGGGCGCCCGCAAGGAGTTTTTTCAATGCCCGCTTCCCCTCGGCTTCGTTGGCGAGGTTCACGGAAGTGAAAACCATTCCGCGCGCAACCAGATCCTCAGGCTCCCGCCTGCTGCACCCGTATACCCGGGCGCCGCGCTCCAGAAAAACCTTTGCCAGCCCATAGCCGAGGCCGGAACTGACTCCCGTAATCAAAACCGTATCCGACATAGTGCCCAAGTATGCCGGAGAGCCGCCCAATGTTAAATCGAAAAAACAGCCTATTGGCCCGAACGAGCCAAATTAAGGTCTCCCTTCGCTTCAGGCTGCGTTTACTGTGCCTGCGCGTTTTCCCGCTCATCGCTTGGCTTATCCCGCATGCCCGAGGCCACTGCCAGATTTTCCAGTTCCGGCTGCATGCAGGCAA
>JBKGYB010000153.1:0-5263 GCA_046546295.1 Opitutales bacterium
TTTATCCGCCATAACCCGCAGCTCATCGGGGGCAAGTGAATCGCGTCCTTTTCCATGCGTATCCATGCCGAACCGAGACCGTCGGAATCAAACCTTTCGTGGTCGGCGATCTGACAGAGCGTCCGTTCGCCGGGAAGGGAACAAGGGACGCTCACAGGCGTGTCATGCGGATTGATGCCAAAAAGCAGGGGGGGCGCCGCGCGACTGTTGTCCGCGTTGAAAATGACCAGCACGGCGCTTGTATCCTCCTCAAAGAAAAACTGCAGATAGTTCTCAGTCAGAGCGCCGTCGTAGCGGAGCGCGCCGCCCGCTTCTGACAAACGAAACCGGATCCAACCGCGAAAATATTCGTGCGTCCCGGAAAAGGCGAGGCGCCGGTTTTCATCCAGCGCGTTGAGGTCGCCGCGCTGGTAGGTGTTGGACACCCCGCGCTTGGAACGCAGAAAATCCTGCCCCTCGGCCAGCATCGGCACGCCAAGCGAACAAAACAAGACGGCTGCCATCAAATGCGTGCGCCGCCGGTCCAGAGGAGTCGGGGCGATTCCGTCGTGCCCGGCGCACTCCGTAATTCTGTCCAACCAGCAATGGTCGTCGTGCGATTCCGTATAATTGATGGTCTGTGCGGCAAACCGCGCAATCGCCGGTGAGCCGGAAAGAAAATAACGAATGGTCTCGCGGGCCCCCGCGCCCCGGACGTATTGGGCGATAAAATCACGGAAACCATCATTCCAGGAGGCGAAGCCGGTCGGCTTGAGCTGTTCCCGGATGTCGCCGCGGAAGCTCCACGGTTCGGCAATCAGGATGATCGAGGGCTTGACCGCTTTCAGCTCCTTTTCCACCTCCGCCAGCACCTCCGCTCCGATCAGTTCCGCGAGATCAAAGCGAAAGCCGTCCACGTCATAGGCTTCCACCAGGTGCTTCAGACTTTCAACGATTAATCGGCGAACCATCGGAGCCTCACAGCGCAGGTCGTTGCCGCACCCGCTCCAGTTCAACAGATCATTGGCTTCATCCAAGTGAAAATAGTAGTACTTATCGATAAAAAGGAGGTGATTCGGTTCGCCCACATGGTTGTAGACAACATCTATAATCACCGCCAGACCCGCCGCATGGCATTCCGCCACCAGATCGCGGAATTCCTCAATCTGGGAGGCCTTTTCCGGCTCAAGCGCATAACTACTCTCCGGCGAAAAATAATTCACCGGCATATAACCCCAGTGGTATTCCTCCACTGACTGGTTGTCGAATTCCTGGACGGGTTGCAGCTCCAGTGCATTGACCCCGATTTCCCGCAAATACGAGCTCTCTTCGCGAATCCATTTCCGCAGCCCGGCAAAACCCCGGCGTTCAGCTTCGCTCAATTTCACGGGAGCATGCGCCACGAGATCGCGAACATGGCCCTCCAGTATCACAAGATCGTGCCAGGCGGGGGCGGTAAAAGGTTCCGCGACTTTCTCAAATCGCTCCGGCGCAACAATGATGCCGGGCCCCCGACACCCCATGCAGGCCTTCGCATACGGATCGAGCACGGGAAACGCTTTGTCAAAGTGGGAGGTGCCCTCCCATACGCCGTCCTCCACGCGGAAAGAATAGAACCATCCGTCCAAATTCTCCGGCGCCACGCCCTCCCAGGTTACTCCGTCCACGCACTTCATCGTCAGCATGGTCGCATCCGATCCGTCCGGCTTCCGCCCGTAACTCACGCGAACACACTCGGCCCGCGGAGCGAACAACCGAAAAACCGTGCGCTCTTTCTCAACAAGCGCCCCCAGCGGAAGTTCCGTCTTCGCATAAAGGAGGAACTGCGTGTGCGGCAATTCGTAGTCCTCCTGCCACGCATCATCGCGCCAGAGAATTTTCTCATTCCCCGCCGGCTCGTAGTCCGGAGGTATGCGGAAGCGGAAAATATGTCTCCCGCTCTGCGCCGGATTGAATTCAAAATTCCGAATCCCCTCCGGGGTCTGGATCAGGTTCGGAGCGCTGTCCGGAACATCCAGCCACGCCCCCTCCCCCGTAACGAATTTGAAGGCGCTCTTCCCGTCCGTCGGCAATCGCTCCTCCGGGACCTGTATCCGGTAGATCATCGATTCCCCCTCGCCCGTGGACGACAGCATCCACTCTTCACACCCGATGGCAGCCTCCCAGTCATTGAATCCGCCGGCGAGATAAACGGTGGCTTTCCCTCCAAAGAGCGGCGGATAACGCTTCGCCTCCAGGCGGAAGAACCAGGACCCTTTTTTCCGGTAGTAGCGATAGTAGCGGCCGCATGTCTCGGGATCCAGACGTTCCAGGCTCTGGAACGGGCGCTCCACCGGCCCGAGAAACAAGGGGGGAAGCGTGCCGCTTTCCGGCCAGTCCGAAGATAAAATAACAAGCCCGGAGTCCTGGGACTCCCAAAAGGCGTCTGAAATTTTTGAATGCGATTGTTGCATAAGTTGCTTGATAAACACGAAATTCGTGAGCCCGCATGAGCGGAGTGTCGGCACTATCAAACATTCATCCGCAAACGTCGAACATCGAATGCGGCGTCCCCGGAATTGACGGGGACGCCGGAGCGTTGTTTGTTTCTCTTAATGAAACGCATCCTCGTAGCACTTTCGGGAGGGGTCGACAGCTCCGTTGCCGCCCTGCTGCTCAAACAGCAGGGCTTCGACGTGTCGGGCGCCTATATTCGCACGTGGATGAACGAGGAAGCGCCGCTCGCCGATTGCCCCGCCCGGCAGGACATCGAGGACTCCCGGGCTGTCGCCGCCCACCTCGGAATCGAACATTCAGTCGTCAACCTGGTCAATGAATACCGTGAACAAGTCGTCGACTATCTCGTGGAGGGCTACAAGAGGGGCAGGACGCCGAATCCCGACATCATGTGCAACCGGGCAATGAAATTCGGCGTTTTTCAGGACTATGCGCTGAAAAACGGTTTCGACGCGATCGCCACCGGCCACTACGTGCGCAAAGAACGCGCCCCGGACGGCAGCTTTCTTCTCCGCGAAGGGGTCGATAAAAACAAAGACCAGAGTTATTTCCTCGCGCTGCTTCGGCAGGAGCAGATCCAGCGCGCGCTCTTCCCGCTGGGCAACTTGGAGAAGGGAAAAACCCGGGAACTGGCCAAACGCCACAAGCTGCCGAACGCCGAAAAAAAAGACAGCCAGGGAATCTGTTTTCTCGGCGATATGAATATCAACCGGTTCCTTGAGCACTACATCGCGGACGCGCCCGGCAATATCGTCGATTCCGAAGGAAAAATCCTCGGACGTCACCGGGGGCTGCACCGCTACACCGTCGGCCAGCGGCGCGGCATTGGCATCCCCTCGAACACCGACCATGCGTATTATGTCGTCACGGGCCGCGACATGGAGCGCAACGAATTAATCGTCGCCTTTGACGAACCGGATGCACCCGGACTCTTTACCTCGGAAATCGGCCTTCACGAGATCAGCTACACGAACCAAACCTTGGATACACCGCGTCAACTTCTTGCCAAACCGCGCTATCGCGACCCCTCCCAGGAAATCCGGTTCATTCCAACCGGAGGAAACCGGGCAAAGGTACAATTCGCCTCACCCCAGCGCGCCCTCGCCTCCGGCCAGGTACTAGCGCTGTACGACGGTGAAACGCTGCTCGGAGGCGGCTTCTACGAGTGACCCATCGCATGCCGGCTTCCGGAAAACCCATACAATTCTCACCTCCGATCCCCCTGCCTCATGACCAAACTGCTCACATGGAATGTCAACGGCCTGCGCGCCGCGCTCAAAAAAGGCTTCGAACCCTTTCTCCAAGAAGAAGACGCGGATATTGTTTGTCTGCAGGAAACCAGGATTTCCGACGACATGACGACCGATTTCGGCTTCCCCGAATACCCGCACGCCTACTGGAATTGCGCTGCAAAAAAAGGCTATTCCGGCACCGCCATTCTCAGCCGGACCGCTCCCCTGTCCGTGTACTACGGGATGGACGACCCCCAACACGACGGCGAAGGACGGGTGCTCACCGCCGAGTTCGAGGACTACTACCTCGTCAATGTCTATACCCCGAACGCGCAAAGCCATGATGAAAACAAACGGCCCCGCCGGCTGGATTACCGGACTGGCGAATGGGATGTCGCCTTTCTTAAGTATGTCCTATCCCTTGAAGCCGGAAAACCGGTGATTTTCTGCGGCGACCTCAATGTCGCCCACCGCGAAATCGACCTTGCAAACCCGCGCAACAACCGCGGCAACGCAGGATTCACCGATGAAGAACGCGCGAACTTCGACGCGATTCTCGAAGCGGGATTCATCGACGGCTTCCGCTACTTCTACCCGGATGCCACCGACTGCTACACCTGGTGGTCCTACCGTGCGGGCGCCCGAAAACGGAACGTCGGGTGGCGCATTGACTATTTCTGCATCTCCCCCGCCCTTGTCGACCGATTGGAAGACGTAAGGATCCTGGATCATGTCGAAGGCTCCGATCATTGCCCCATCGCCCTCTGGATAAAAAACCCCTGACTTGCATTTTCCCTGGGTCGTTTCAATGTTGGCCAACACACGCTATCCGGTCCGCGACCCGCGAGGCCGGAAACATCCTCACCGGTATAGATCCCAAACAACACTAACATGACCACAACGACTTCTAGTTCAAAATCCGCGCTCATTGTCCAAGGCGGCTGGGAAGGCCATGAACCCCGCTTGACCACCGATATCTTCCTCAAAAAGCTCCAGGAGCAGGGATTCGGCGCAACCGTTGCCGACAGCCTAAGCGCTTTGGACGACAAGGATTACCTTGCGTCCTTTTCCCTGATTGTCCCGAACTGGACGATGGGAGAACTGAGCAAGGACCAGAGCGGGAACCTGTCCGAGGCGGTTCGCGGCGGCGTTGGTCTGGGCGGCTTTCACGGCGGGATGGGCGACGCGTTTCGCGGCAATCTCGAATACGAATGGATGGTAGGCGGGCACTTCGTCGGGCATCCGCATGTCGGGCCCTACGCCGTACGCCGCACCGAGGCCTCCCATCCAATCACCAAGCCCCTGCCTGAAAGCTTCGAATACGACTCCGAGCAATACTATATGCTGGTCGACCCGGCGATCGAAGCCCTGGCCGAAACAACTTACACCTACGAAGGCCAAAACATTCGAATGCCCGTGGTCTGGACAAAGCAGTGGGGCGAAGGGCGCGTTTTTTATTCCGCCCTCGGGCACAAGGCCGCGGAGTTTGAAAGCTATCCAATGGTAACCGAAATGACCGTTAATGGCATGCTGTGGGCGGCCCGGGCTTTTTAATT
>JBKGYB010000154.1:0-5193 GCA_046546295.1 Opitutales bacterium
GCCTCTTAAAAATTTTATTTCAACTTTTCACACGGTGACGGATCAAGATTTCTGAATCTACCGGATAGCTTTAAGAAACATGCTTCTGAAGAAGAAAAGCGCTCGCGCCGTCGTGTCCGGTTTCCCAAGGTAAACTTTCGATCAATTCCGTCAAAGAGAATGTTTCGCCTTCCCGAGAAGCAAGAAAAGCTTCGACAACGGCCCGGTTTTCCCGCGCTTCAATGCTGCAGGTGCTGTAGACTAGTCGGCCCCCGGGGCGCACCAAGCGGGCGGCGCTGGCGAGCAGTTCTTTTTGAAGGCGCGCGCGGTTCTCAATATCGTCGGGTTGAAGGCGCCACTTGATGTCCGGGTGGCGTTGAATGACGCCTGTATTCGAACAGGGCGCGTCGAGCATGACGGCATCACTGGTTTCGGGGAGCTGCCGGGCGGCTAGCTCCGTTGAAGCAAGTGTCAGGACGTCTGCAGGGACGATATGGCAATTAAAGTCCCGGGTTTCAAGGGGCTTCAGGTTCTCCCGCAGACGTTCAATCCGGGAGCCCGGCAAATCCACCGCGATGAGCGCGCCTTTTCGATCCATTTGGTTGGCAAGGTCGAAGGCTTTGCCGCCGGGGGCCGCGCAGAGATCCAGCACAAGTTCTCCGGCTTTCGGCGCCAGGAGATCGGGGGCGAGGCGGGTTGCGGGATCCTTGATATAGGCTTCGCCGTTTTTTAGCTGTTGGACGATTTGTTCGGAAGAGAGGGCGGCGGCGGTAATACGATAAAAGCCCGGCCACGGGGTGGGGCGCGCCCCTTCGGGCGGTTCGGCGTCGGTTCGTGCAAACCGAATGTAAGTGGACGGTATACGCTGGTTCCATTCAAGGAACTTGCGGGTGGCATCGCGTCCGAAGCTTGCCTCCCATCGCCGGACCAACCAGTCCGGGTGGCTGAACCAGGCGCCCGGCTCCTTGTATGGGTCGATTTTGGCGAGGGCGTCCGGAAGCTTCCGGAGGACGGCATTAAGAAAACGAACCTCCGGGGCGCGGAGGAGCTGCTTGCCCCTTTCCACTGCGTGGTGCACGACTTTCGGGTGTTTTTCCGGGGGTTCGCGCAGGATTTCGTAGCCGGCCACCAGAAGGACGGCTTCGAGCCGGGGAGGCGGGGTGCGGCGGAGATGGGGGCGAAAAGCATGCCGGATACAGTGCCCGTGGCGGAGCGCCCCCAAAAATAGGGATTGGCAAGTGGCCCTCCGTTGTCCTTTATAACCATCCGGCAAGGAACTTAATAACTCATCAGCCTTGGCATTATTCGACAAGTATGCTTCAGTAAGAAGTACCGCTCCATCCCATCCGGATAGGTGGATTGATTCAAAGGCAAACTTAATGCTTCTCATGGGCTTGTATATCGTGCATACTACACGGTTTACGATCCAGAAAAGCATTAGCAAATAATTATGAACAAAGAGGCCATAGACGCACTCATCGAAAAAGAACCGAAACTTGCAGCCGCACGTCCGAAGCTCGAGGCCATGACGCCTGGCAGCTACTGCCTGCACCGTAGCTGGGGCTTTGGGAAAATTGTTGACTACGACGAAGCGGGGGCCCGCCTCGTCATCGACTTTGAAGACGGCAAGGAAGGGCATGCCATGGCCCCGGCATTTTGTGTCGATAAATTGGACGTGCTGAAGCCGGACGACATTCTGGTGCGCTCCCGTACGGAGCCCGAGACGGTCAATGAAATGATCAAGAAACGACCGGTCGATCTGATTTGCGAGATCCTCGCCACATCCGAGGACAAGGCGATGATGGCTTCCGAGATCGAGCGGATTCTTTCCAGAGTCATCGGTCCGACGAAATACAAGAAGTGGTGGACAGCCACGAAAAAACACTTGGTCAAAGACCCCCGCGTCGGCACACCCGTGAAGAAGACGGATCCTTATATACTGCGGGATGAACCGGTGAAACCGGAGGAGGAAATCCTCGAGCAGTTTCATGGCACAAAAAATCCCAAGGAAAAAATCCTGCTAGGCGAAAAATTATACGCGCTTTCGGAAAATATTTCGGTTATCCGGGAAGAGTTGCCGGAGATTCTGGCTGAGTTGACGGATGCGATTCGGAATGCCAAAAGCCTGAGCCAGGCTGATCGCCTGCACGGGGTGTGGGTGCGCAACAACCTTGCCCGCGATTTGCACGAGGATGTTGAAGTGCTCGAGCCTTCCTCGCAATCGATTCTGGAGGCGACAAATGATTTTTCCGAATTAGCGGCGGACTTGCCCCCCCATTTCTACAAGCGGTATCTTGATTTGATTAAGCGTACTTTCCCCGACAAGTGGCAGCAGATGGTGGAAGACTTGTTGCGCAATTCGAGTGGTAAATTTACCGGAGAATGTATTAATTTCATGTTGGAGAACGGGCTGGAGGAGCGGATCAGCTACTGCCTGAACCGCTGGCTCAACGAGCAGACCATCAAGGGCTCGCTCCTGCTGTGGGTTGTGAAGAACCGGAATTCGAAAAAGCACGCGTCGCTCATTGCGCCGTTGATTTCGCCCCGCCTGCTTTCGGCGATGTTCTACGCGATTGATTACGAATCCCTGCAGAATGCGAGCGCCCGGCGAATCCCGCTGGCGGATATCCTGAGCGAGGACACGGAATTGATTCCCGACCTCCTGGCGGATGCGAATGTTGAGACGGCGCGCGATCTTGCTCAAACACTCTTGCTCAACCAGGGCTTTGAGGATCTCACGAAAAAATCCCTGTTGGCTCGTTTCATCAAACAGTTTCCGACCATACAGAGCCTGCTCGCAGGAGAAGCCTCCGAGTCTTCGGAGGAAGCGCTGGTCGTTTCCCAGCAGAGTTTCGATGCGGCCAAAGCGGAATACGAGGAACTTATTTCGAAGAAAATTCCGGAGAACAAGGAGGCGATTTCGACGGCCCGTGAGCACGGCGACTTGAAGGAAAACGCCGAGTACAAGATGGCGCGCCAAGACCAGGACATGCTGCTGTCCAGGAAAAACGAGCTGGAAGTGGATCTTTCCCGCGCCCGGGTTACGGACTTCACTGACGCGAAAGAGGATGTTGTCGGCATCGGAAATGTCGTTGAAGTGAAGGAAGGTTCCAGCGGCAAAGTGCATCGCTATGCGATACTGGGTGCATGGGACAGTGATCCGGAGCATGATATCCTTTCCTACAAGACGCCGTTGGCCCAGCAGTTGTTGAACAAGAAAAAGGGCGATACGGTCACCACAAAAATCGGCGGCAATGAAGAGGAATGGACGATTTTGAGTATTGGTCGCTGGGTGGATCAGGCGCAAAAAGTGTGATGAGTTCCGCCGACCGCGTAACCTGAAACGACTTTTTACAAGCGATCCGCCGCTTCGGCGGCAAAGCGCTTGTCATGATTTTTCCTCCATTAGCAGGCGGGGATTTCAATTGCCCAAGTCCGTCGGGTCGCTAACGTGGGCGACTGTTTTATGCCCGAAACCGATCCAAATCCTTTTGATGCGCTTGGCCGTTCGACTACGAATGCCGCATGGGGCGCCTTGCTTATGGAGGTGCTCGCCCGTCTTGGCTTGGACACGGTGGTGACATCGCCCGGTTCCCGTTCGGCGCCGCTTACAATTGCGGCCGCTCGAAATCCGCGTCTGGAGACGCTTTCGGTGCTGGATGAGCGAACGGCGGCCTTTGTGGCTCTGGGGCTTGCGAAACGCACCCACAAACCGGTCGCCTTGGTTTGCACATCGGGCTCTGCCGCTGCGAATTACTATCCGGCCGTGGTGGAGGCGTCCATGAGCGGGACCCCCCTTCTTGTGCTGACCGCCGACAGGCCGCCCCGGTTGCGGGATTGTTCTTCCGGGCAGACCATTGACCAGATCCGGCTCTACGGCGCCTACGCCCGTGCGTTTACCGAGCTGGCCCTGCCGGGATCGAGCGCCGGGGAGCTGAGTTATTTGCGGCAGGTGCTGGTGCACTCCGTCGACCGAAGCCTTGGCCCGGACCCCGGCCCCGTTCACCTCAATGTGCCGTTTTGCGAGCCACTGGCGCCCGATCCCGAGGCTACTACAGCCGTAATCGGCGTCGAAGATCTTGAAACGGCATCCACTGTCTTAACACGCCGGGTGGAAGCGGTTGCTGCGGACGGGCAGATGGATGCGGTGGCTTTGGAACGCTTGGCCAGCCACCGGCACGGGCTGATCGTGGTCGGGGAGGTGAATCCGCGCGAGGGCGGCGAGGCTTTCGCGGATGGCGTGGCCGAACTTTCCGCAAAGCTCGGATGGCCGGTTTTGAGTGACGCTTTGAATCCGCTTCGTGAATATGCGGGAAAATTCGACGTTTTGCTTTGCCAGTACGAAAGCTACATCCGGAGCGGAAAAGAGCCGGGAGCCCCCGCTGCAGTCCTTCAGATAGGACCGCCCCCGACAAGCAAAGCCGTCCGTGCCTGGTTGCAGTCCTGCCGGGCGGCGACCTTTCTGTTGGCGGATCGACCGGTTAATACCGACCCCCTGCACCGGGTGGCGACCCCATTGCGTGGCGAAGCGACCGCGCTCGCAAGAGCGCTGACTTCCCGGACAAAGGATTCGAATTGGCTGGAGGCCTGGAAAGCCCTCGAGACAGACGCTGCGCGAAGCATGGACGACCGGCTCGAAAAAACCGATGCCCTGTTTGAAGGGAAGGCGGCCTGGCTGCTCTCCCGGGAATTGCCGCCGGAAACCCCGGTCTTTTTCGCAGGCAGCATGAGCGTGCGCTATGCCGAGTTTTGCTGGCGGGCGAGTGACCGCGCGCGCCGCATACATTGCAACCGGGGGGCCAACGGGATCGATGGCACGCTCGGCGCCGCACTCGGCATGGCCCATCAGGCAGGTCGTCCGGCGGTGTTGTTGACCGGGGATCTGGCTTTTCTTCATGACAGCGCCGCTCTTCTAGCAAGCCGGGAACTCAAGGGCGGATTGACCGTATTTTTGATACAGAACCAGGGGGGCGGCATTTTCGAACACCTGCCTGTTTCGAAGATGGAGGCTTGCTTCGAGCGCTATTTTGCGACCCCGCAAAACGTCGATGTGGCGCAGCTGTGCCGAGCTCATGGCGTCCGGCATGAACGCGTCGAGGAGTGGAAGGATTTTGTGGATGCGGCCCGCTCGTTGCCGAAGTCCGGTTTGCGCGTAGTCGAGGTGCCCACGGATCGAAAGGCGGACAAAACAGCCTTGGGCGCGCTCCTGTCGGA
>JBKGYB010000155.1:0-5185 GCA_046546295.1 Opitutales bacterium
TCGTCCGCCACGCAGCCTACCCCGCCGGGAAAGTTCTCTGCTTGCCGTATCCAGAGGGGCTTCCAAATATCCGCGATCCGAAACAGGACAAAGCCTGTCAAAAGCACCGGCCAGCCCCCGTGTGCCACAATCAGGCCGGAAGATCCGCCCATCCCAAGAAAGACAAAGGGCATCGCCACGCACTCATCCAGAACCACCATCCCGGGATCGCGCATCCGCAACCGCTTTTCCGCGGCATCGGTGATCGCCATCGATAAATAAACGAAGAGCCCGCCCAAAAGAAGAAAGCCCAAAGGCGTCAACTGGTGAAAAAACACCGCGTAAACACCGATGCCCGCCAGGCTCCCCAGCGTTCCGGGCGCCCGACGCGCGCGCCCGACCGGACCGAGGGTCGCAAGGTTCACGATGACCGGGGTGGAAAGAAACCGGGTCCAGAAAAACTTGGGTTGCATATTAAGCGTCCTCTCCTTCGGAACCACCGGTAAACACAGCCCAGTGTTTAACCAGATAAACCGTGCCCGAAGACACCGTCAGCACTGTCGCAAGGACGAAACAAGCAAGTCCGCCCCAGCGCAGCAAATCGCCGATCAAGTCGGGCATCCTGCCCGAAAAGTCCTTTGCCACGCTAATCGACGCAAGCAAGAGCCCGGCCGCTACAATTTGTGAAACCGTTTTTTGTTTACCGGACTTTTCCGCCGCCAGAACCACCCCCGAACTTGCCGCCACCAGCCGCAGCCCCGTAATCAAAAACTCCCGGCTCAGGATCAGGAGAATACAGAGGAGCCCCCATACGCCGGGCAAAACGCCCATCGCCAGAAAGGTTATAAAAATACCGAGCATGAAGACCTTGTCCGTGAGCGCGTCCATGAGCTTCCCGAAATTTGAAACGAGACCTTGTTTTCTGGCGTAATAACCGTCCGCCCAGTCGGTAAGCGCGCCGGCAAGGAAGACGATGAAAGCGGCGGCGCTCGCTCCCGTAAAAGGCGCATACAGAAGAGCAACGATGCCGAAAAGGATCGGGATTCGGGAAAAGGTTAATAGTGTCGGTACATTCACGGCTCGGCACCCTGTAATGAATCGGGATGTTCCGCTAGTCAAAAATTTGAGTCAACTTTTAATTGCCTGTTTACTTGCTGCAATTTTGAGACTAATCCGCATAAACAGGCGGCTTAGGGCAAAAACCAGGGGGAGGTTAACCTAACCGCGGATTTAAAGCTGAACCGGCAACCAGCAGACCGAAAGAACAAAAGCATCGACGAAACCAAAGCGAAAACACATGTCCCCCGCCCTTTCCCGTAGTCCGGCCTCAACCGCGGCTGAAAGCTCCGCGATGCTTGCCCGTCCGCTTGCCGGATCGATCTTAAGCGCGACATCCTGAAAATTCAAAGCCGCCTCCCAAAGTGGAAATTGCGCTTTATAAAACGCTTCTTTCGCACTGAAGAGAAGACTCGCACGCACCGGATCCCCATTCGCAAACGCGGACTCCTTCGGATGCGTGACGCGTCGCATTGCCCCGGCTCGTATGCGGTCCGTGCGCTCGACATCCACCCCGAGGCAAACAACAGACCGATTTTCAGAGACGACCGCGCAAGCCAGTTCGCGGGTATGGCTGATCGAGCCGACCCATCCGTCCGGCCAGCGAGGCGGCCCCTTCGGCCCGGGCGGCAATGCGCAGACCGGGCCGTCCAACATACGCAAGGCTTCGCGTGCGCAGCGTCGTCCGGCCAGGAATGCGTTGCGCCGAACCGGAACGGCCGTGCTGACAGCATCCCCTTCTACACGGAACCGCACGACCTCCTCCGGCTGAATTACGTCGGCCCACGCCGAGGCATCAGACGGAATGAGGCTTGCCAATTCTTGTCCGACGGATTCCATGGGTTTAGCACGAAGCTGAAAGACAGCTGAGATCGCAACCATTTTTCCGTCAAGCCCGGCCTTGATCATGTCTTTTTTAAAGAAAGCGCTTACCCCTCGAATGCCAACAAAGGCCGGAACTTTTCATCGTATCATTGCGCGAACGGCTTGTTTAGCGCTCCCCGCATTCGGAATTCTTTCGACGGGCGCCCCGCTCCGCGCAGCGGAGCGCGAAAGCGGGGTCTGGGAAGTCATCGAAGGATGCAGACTGGTTGAGGCGGAAAGCGGCGACGACATTCAAATCGAGTACGAAAGCGAACGCGCCCGTATCCGTCTCTACTTCGTAGACGCCCCGGAAGTACAGCTCGACAGCCCGCGCATCGAGGACCAGGCGCGCTACCTGAACACGAGCGCCCCGCACGTTGCCGAGGCCGGTCGGGCCGCCCGGCAGTTCACACAGGACTTCCTGAGCGGATCATTCACCGTCGTAACAAAGCGGGAGGACGCGCGCACCGATACACGATCCGCAATTTTTGCACTGGTTCGGAAAAAGAACGCCTACCTTTCGGCTGCGCTGTTGGAAAAAGGACACGCGCGCATCTACGGTCTTCCGCCAACTGACCCTTGGCCCGGCGGACAAGCGCCTGGCGATCACCTGAAGCAATTGAAACAACTCGAACGCAGCGCGCAATCGGCATCGGCCGGTATTTGGGCACACGCACAGGGCTCCGCGCAAATCGCCGGTCTGCGGAAACTGCGCGCCGCATCGGAGGGACAGGCTATTGCGTCCGACCCGGGCGCCACCGGCGCGCCCGGTTCCCTTGCGGACGAGTCCGGTGCAAGCATTAACCTCAACACCGCGTCCTCCCGGGAATTACAAAAACTGCGTGGCATCGGCCCAGCTCTGGCATCGCGGATTATCGACGCCCGTCCGATTGAATCCGTTGCAGAGCTGACGGATATATCCGGAATAGCCGAGAGCACCTTGGACGGCTTTCGCTTGCATCTGGTGGTGGAAGACCCGCCCCCGCCCCCGGAAACCGCAGCCTTTTATCGCGCCGAGCCCGAGCGATATGAAAACAAAAATGTCACGGTCCGAATCGTCTCCATCGCCCGTACGGAAGCCCCAAGCCCGGACGGCTTTCGCGCCGTTCAATTGGAAACGGCTTTTAAAGGCACGGCGGGCGGGAAAATAACCGCATTTATTCCGGACGCGGTCTATGAAGCTTTTCTGCGTCATCACAGCAAGCCGGGACGCCCATTCACCGCCCTGTTTTATCGGCATGAGGGGAAACCCGTCCTCGTCTACCAAAACAAAAAATTTCAGTAATACCATTGCACAAATCAGTGAAATTTGATCTTTTACGTTTTTTACAAATTTTTTATGAATGATGCGCAATCAACGCTGCCCTCGACGACCGATTCTTCAACCATCCTGGTTGTTGAAGACAACGAAGCACAGCGTGAGCTTGTCAAAACCGTTCTGGAAAGCGGGGGATACACGGTTCTGGCGGCTGAGGATCTGTCTGTGGCTCGAGCGGCGCTGACAGAACGCCCCGTTTCCCTCGTGCTTTGCGACATCTACTTAAGGGGGCAGACATCCGGCACGGAATTGCTCCGCGAACTCGCCCCACGAAGCCCGGATACTGCGGTGGTCATGGTAACCGGAGCCACCGACACCCAGACAGCTATCAATTGTCTGCGCGAAGGCGCCTTTGATTACCTGCTGAAGCCCTATACGCCAAAGGATTTAACGCATGTCGTGCAAGGGAGCCTCGAGCGCCGGGAAAAACAAATCAGCGCCCGGCAGGAAATGCACAAACAGATCGAGATGCTCGCCAAATTCGCTTCGGAGAGCCCGGATCCTGTTCTGCGAGTCGATCCCGAGGGCCAAATCATCTACGCGAACCAGGCCGCCCTCCCTCTGATCGAAAAATGGAGCGCCCGGGGGCACAACCCCGTGCCGGCATCCCTGGAGAAAGTTATTGCGGAAGCCTGTCACTCGGGAACCAAGCAGCAACTGGAAATTTTCGAAAACGACAAGGCTTACTCCTTTACGGTGGCTCCCATACGAGGCTCTGCGTTTGCCTATCTCTACGGCCATGATATCACCGACCGTCTCAAGGCGGAGCAGGAACTGATCAAGCTTCGGGATCAAGCCGAATGGATGGCCTTGCATGATTCCCTGACCGCCCTGCCCAACCGCAAACATTTTGAACAACGCCTGCTTGAAACTGTTGAGCGCTGTTCGGGTTCGGAGGAAAAAATGGCCGCCGTTTTCCTCGATCTCGACAATTTCAAATATATCAACGACCTGTACGGCCACAAGACAGGTGACCGGGCGCTTCTCTTTGTCGCTGAATTCTTCAAAACTGCCCAAGCCGAAGGCACGCTCACAACGCATGACACAATAGGCCGCTGGGGCGGCGACGAACTCGTGGTCCTTATGACCGGCATTACTTCGCATGCGGATGCCAGGAACCGGTGCAAGGGCCTGCAGGAACGCCTGCACGCGGAAGTTTCCGCCAAACTCCAATTCCCCCTTGCGTCCAGCATGGGGATTGCGGTTTTTCCCAACGATGCCACAGAACCCGGCGAGCTCTTGCAACAGGCGGATACCGCTCTCTACATTGCCAAATCCCGCGGCCCGAATTCGCTTGCGACGCTGGTGGAACAAGCCCCGGGCGAGTTATTGCTGCATGACAAAGCGCGGCTCGCCAGCCGCTTGACAAAAGCTGTAAAAAACAAGGAAATCCAGGTCCACTACCAACCGATTCTCTGCTCGAAGACACTGGCAATTGTAGCCGCCGAAGCCCTCGCCCGCTGGAAAGACCCAAAACTGGGATGGATTTCCTGTAACGCATTTATTCCGATGGCCGAAGAAAGCGGCCTGATTAACGAACTCGGGCACCAGGTTGCCACGCAATCCCTGCAACAACTGAAGCGCTGGCGCAGCGAAGGCCTGGACCTCACCCTCTCGCTCAACAGCTCGCTGCGCCAAACCTCCATGCCTTCTTTCGGCACGGAATTGCTTAAAATGGTCAACGAAGCCGGCGTCGCCCCGGAACATGTGACGGTCGAGGTCACCGAGCGCGAATTGATCATGGAAGCAACGGGTATCGACCGCTTCGTCGAACACGGCTTCCGCCTGGCCATTGATGACTTCGGAAGCGGCTACTCCTCGCTTTCCCAGCTGCTCGACGTGTCGGTTCACGAAATAAAAATCGACCGGGCGTTGACCGCTAAAATCCAAACGGAAAAAGGACGGCGCATCATGGAGACGGTCATAAGACTGGGAAACATCCTCGACATGAGTCTGGTGGTGGAAGGT
>JBKGYB010000156.1:0-5171 GCA_046546295.1 Opitutales bacterium
GCTTTTTCTGTTTCTCGGCGGGCGAAAACCCAGCAGCCAATCCGCATGAGCATCGGCTCATCCAGCCGAACTCTCGCCGGGGCCAAGCACTCCCGGAGTTGGCCGTCGACATCATCCCCGCGAGCTTTGAACAATAGCCCCCGCTGCATCCGTGGTTCAACTGCGAAATCCAGGTTCACTCACCAACGCCGTAACTCGCGCAAAATTCGTCCAGCCCGAACGAGGATGGCACGCCCCGACTCAAGCGATACCGGGGGGCCGTAGCGCAGGCGTTCGAGATCACGCCGGACCGCGTCCACCCGCTCCTTTGAAAAGCGCTCCGGATCCGCTTCCGCCTCGCGCTCGTTCAACCGCACCAGATAACGGCCCGCCTGCCTGCGAACAGGTGCTATTTTATCCGATGCAAACAACCGGCAACGTATGAAAGCAAGCCATTCGAATCGCTTCCACCACAGGAGATACAAGGCTCCCGCAACGGCAACCAGGACGCCTGCTCCGGCGAATGATCGGATGGTGAGCGGCTGCGACAGCCATTCCTTGACCGTGGCTACCCGGTCCCTGACCCAATCCGAGGCGGACGTCTTCCATTGTTCCCACAATTCCCCCAACGCATTGACCATGCTGAGCTGGTCCTCTTCATCAAAATTCACCACCCTGCGGTACCACTGGATTCTCAAACTGTCGAACCAGGCGGACCAACCTCTTTCGGAAAAACCTTCGTCCGATTCATCCGCTGTTGCACCCCCATCTCCGTTTCCGGGCGTTGGATCCATCCGCAACCACACCTGATCCTCCGGATCATAAAGCTCGACCCACGCATGCGCACTCCGGTTGCGCACCAGCCAATACGACTCGACCGCATTCCAGCTCCCCCCTGCGAAACCGACCACCATGCGCGCAGGGTAGCCCGCTTCCCGCGCCAGGATAACAAGAGCGCCGGCATAAAGTTCGCAATGACCGGGCTCGCCTCCCCGCAACCATTCCACGACCGGATCCCCCGCCCCCTCCGAAATTCCGGGACTGAGCGAATAATAATGGTTCTCATGGAGATAACTTTCCACAGCCTCGCCGTATTCACTGACATCCTTTACTTCACTCCCTTGCGTTATCTCCGAATTGAGTTCCGCTAAAAAGTTTTCTTCTTCGGATGATACCGGCAACTCGAGGGTCTTCAAGCGATCGGAATCCTCGTTTTCCCCGCCTTCAAAATCCGCATTCTCCGACGAACCGGCATCCTTCCGCGCCTCTTCATACTGCCTGTAGGCATTCACTTCCTCGCGTGATGCAGCCATACGATCCGGCCAGCGCAAATCGGCGATCCGATAAAAAAAGACGTTCTGCTTCACGGCATCCATCTGTATGATGCCCACATCCTTAAGCACCGCCGCTTTTCGTCGCCCCTGAAAGCGCAATTCACGGAACGGCCCGGGAAGGGGCAAATACCGGCTCACCCCGCCTTCAAGATAAAAGGTCCAGGTTCCGTCGCCAATCCCCGGCGCGACTCCCCTCCATCCCAACAGCCGGTGGAACCTGCGTTCATTTCTGTTGGCCTTGCTTTTCAGTTTTCCCGACATCCGGAAATTGCCGTCCGTATACTCGTCCAGAACAAGCATGCGCCAATACGGCATCGACGGCACAGCTTCCCGGGAAGGGACATCGACTCGCAAAGCGACGCTGTTATCCTGCTTGATTGAAGTAACATCACCGAGGCCGACCTCCTCCGTAAATCCCGAACGCGCGCTTTCAGTACGCTCAAGGAACGGCATCGCCTGATTGAAATTATAGCGCGGGATTAAAACGAATACGAGCATCGACAAGCCGACAACGAATCCGAAAAGCACCACACTGACACCGAACACTTGAAGGTTTAAAGCGCTCCAGACACGCCGTACGAGCCGACCGAAATGGAAATTTTTCCAGGACGCCGTCTCCTCACGGCTATCTCCCCCCCGATCAAGGATGCAGACCAGAAAGAGAAACAGCATCGCCAGCGGTGTGAAAAGCAGGATCTGGAACGCGAAGAGCAGGGACACCGTGAGCACCCCGGCCACTACAAGCGAAAACAGGCAGATCAAAACCAGCTGCAAGTCCTCCCTCCGACGACGCGGGACAAGCACCCGGTACAACAGCAGCAATACAATCATGTGCACCAAAGGCACGAGGAAGTCGCCGCCCGCGCTCAGAAAAACGGCAATGCCTATCAGCGCTACAATAGCAAACGGAGCGAGCTTCCAAACGACAGCGGGCAGCGCCGCCAATCGGCGCGGCAATAGAATGCCGACTCCGATTGCCGAACAAGCGAGCAGAATGACAGGCCCCACCCCCAGATTGATCGGCCACAGGGACCACAGCGCGACCAAGGCCAGGAAGCTCCCAAGGAACCACTTCAGCTCATGCAGCTCTTCAACCGTCAGTCGTGCCTGCTTCGTGTCCGTCGACATAAATAATGACCTCGTCGTCCTTTCCGGCCCGAAAACTGATACGGTTCATCCCGCCGCCGGGCAACGCCCCTGCTCGATCTTGATCGATCCGCTCAAGAAGCGCGAGTTGATTGAAACACGTCTCCAGATCACGCCTGCCACGCACGATCGCAGGCGCTTCGCCAACAATCGCAAACGACTCCAACCGTCCCGCATGAAAAAGGTCTTCCCCCAGCGAACAAGCCAGCGAGCACAGTTTTTCAAATTCGGTCTCCGTCCATTTGCGCGCATCCGGATCCACCACCAGATGGTAGCCTGCCTCACCCTCCTGGGCGAGCTGACGAATCATCAGTTTCCGCAGGCGCGCCGTCGCCTTCCAATGGATGAGCCGCAAGGGATCACCCTGCTGATAACTGCGTAGATTGAGGAGATCGCTCCCGGTTCCCGCTTGCCGGCGCACATCCCCCGCAGTGTGCCGTCGCCCGGCGGATTGCGGGACAAAGCGGTACAGGATACGGCGCGGCCAAACATAAGTTTCAGCCGCAGCCGAAACGTTTACCTGTCGAAGCAGGAAACCGAACGGAAATTGCGATTCCAGCCCCGCTAGTCGCAAGACACAAAACCCGCGTCGTTGAGGTTCAAACTTCCACTCGAGCTGTCTGGTCGTGGCGGGCTCCAAGCTGTTTTTCATATAAATCCGCTCGCTTCTATCTTCCAGGGAGCTCTCCATCCGCAAAAATATACCGATTGTGGGGAACCTTTTCTTCATATTGCGCAAGGCCACGGATACGACCCCGGTTTCGCCGACCCGCAAATGATCGGGCGCCTTCAACTTCCAATCCAACATCCGGAAATTGATGACCGACAGGATGCCACTCAAGACAAGACTGCTCAGGAGCAGTGACAGCGTCATGAACAGGATATTGCTTGCCGTATTGTAAGCCGCAAGTCCGATGCCGAGTGCGATGACAATAAGGAACCATCCCGTCAGGGTAAGTTTTGTCCGGCTGTTCCACCCCGGCAGCAACTGCCGCAAAAAAAGCGGTATCAGGCGTGACTCCGTATGGCGCTCCTCGACAAAAAAGTCCGGATCCGTCCAGTCGTGCCAATGCTTCAGCTCTGCTTGCCCGTTCGCCATCATTTCACCGGTTCAGGCTTAAACCGGTTCCGGAATGGAATCGGTGATTTCCTCCAGAATTCCCTCAATCGTTCGCCGCTCCTCGACCGGATCCGCAACCGGTTTCATCAATGTGAGGCGGTGACTCAAAACAGAGGGCGCCAGAGCCCGAACATCATCCGGGAGCAGAAAGGAACGCCCCTTTGCGAGCGCACGCGCCTGTGAAGCTACTTTCAGCGACAGCGTGCCGCGCGGACTTACTCCCGCGCGCAGAGCGGTCGATTCGCGCGTGGCGCGAGCGATTTTGAGAATGTAATCAAAGACCGTGTCCTCTATGAAAATTTCGCCGGCGAAGGCCTGCAATTCAACGATCTCTTCCCGGGATACCACGGGCTCCGCTTCAAGGTGGTCGAACTGCAAATCCCCGTTTTTCAAGATGTCCAGCTCGTATTCAAATTCAGGGTACCCCATTTCCATACGCATAAGGAAACGATCCATCTGGCTTTCAGGCAGGGGGAAGGTTCCTTCGTAGTCGATTGGATTCTGAGTGGCGATCACCATGAAGGGCAACGGCACGGCATGAGTCTCTCCTTCAACGGAAAGTTTCGCCCGCCCCATGACTTCCAACAGACTCGACTGGGTTTTCGGGGTTGTCCTGTTGATCTCGTCCGCCAATACGATGTTCGCAAAAATCGGCCCCTTTTTGAAAGCAAAGGCACGTTGCCCTTCATCGTAAATGGAGACCCCGATGATATCCGAAGGCAGCATGTCGCTGGTAAACTGAATGCGGGAGAACGAACAATCAATCGACCGGGCCAGGCAATAGGCCATAGTGGTCTTCCCAAGACCGGGCAAATCCTCTATCAGCACATGCCCGCCCGCCAAAAGGGCAATGATCACTTTATCAACCGCCTCCGTTTTCCCGCGTATCGTCCGTTCAATGTTATTACGAAGACGCTCCACGGTATCGAGCGCTCGTGGAGCCGGTATCACGGTTTCCGTATTCATGACGTCCAGTATGTCCCGAATGCTCCCCCTTTGCAACCGGAAGTTGTACATTTCAGAGCTCAAGACACTCCTCTTCGGTTCTTCCGGAAACGACTGGGGTGCTCCCGCTGGAGTCCCCTTCCATGCTGCCGAGCCGAGCGCCCCGAACAGTCGTCTTCCTTATTCGCCCGACGAGCCCCCATTCATTCAACCCTCGCATGAACCAGCTCAGACCCGAGACGCTTCGGTAAAGGCGGCTAAAGGAAGGAAAAACCGACGACTCAAAGTGCGATCAAATCGAGACCGTCAATGCACCCAAAGCGATCATCACGGGCGAGCAAGGGCATTTCATGGCGCATGGCAAAAGCTGCGATCCAGATATCATCTGATCGGGATTATCGTGCCTTTCTTTTCCAAGTCCGAGTAAATTTCGGCATACCGGATGGCTGCGCCTTCGTCGACTCCGACGATCAAGCAACGCTCACGCAAATCGCCTATCCGCAGCCGTTCATTTTCAGGGTTATTGCACTTGGCAGACCGCAACACAGTTCGCCAAGCACTGTCACGGGCACCCAGACTTCCTGAGCCAGATTAAACCTACATTCCGCAGTTGAACCACTGATTAACACTGATGAACACTGATCATT
>JBKGYB010000157.1:0-5126 GCA_046546295.1 Opitutales bacterium
TCTTTCGTAGCGTGCAGTCTTTCAGCAAACGTCCCCGTAAGGTTTTTATAGAGGCAAAAACGGACGTTTGCTAAAGACACAAGCTGCACGCTACTTTAATTTCCGATTTAAGGCTCTTCGCCTTTTCCCGAACCCGCATGACTGAGGAGCAACGCCGCCGTCGGGCAAAAGAACAAGTCGGATTGCTACAGTTATTTGCTGACAAGCCCTTAGGCGCCGACTTTGCCACGCTCGGTCTGCGGCGCATGACAGGCTGCTTGAGATTTTCTACCAACTGCGGCTGCGGTTCGTGCGGAGCGTTTCGTAGCGCTGGGTGTCGACTTCCTGAATAAAGCGGCTGGGGTCCATGCGGTTGACGTTCTGGCCCTGCTGGTTGAGGAGCGGGTAAACAAGATACAGCTCTTCCATGGCCCGGGTTACGGCCACATAGAACAGTCGGCGTTCTTCTTCGAGATTCCCGTCCTCCAGGGTGCGCTTCAGCGGGAACAGGCCTTCGGCGAAGCCGATGATGAAAATGACGGGGAATTCCAGGCCTTTTGCCTGGTGGACGGTGGTCAGGCGGAGGCAGTTCTTTTGCTCTTCGGGGCTGCGTTCGTTGCTTTCCGCGGCAAGCAGGACGAGTTGGGCGAGTAATTCCTCCATCGTGTCATAGTTGGTCGCGAAGCCGACCATACTTTGCAGGTCTTCTTCGCGGCTCTGCCAGTCGGGATAAATTTCGCGGAGGTAGGCGCCATACCAGCCGTCAAAGCACAGTTGCACAACATCCGCGGGGGACTTTTCGGGGAGCGCGGCCGCCAGTTCACGAATGGTTTCCGCCAGCGAGGGCCATTCTTCCCGGGCGTCTTCCGGGACCTTGCGGAGGACTTCCTCGCGGGTCAGGGCTTCGCAGAAGTTGAGTCCTTTCGATTCGGCCAGTTTCCGGGTATGCGCGTGCAGGCGTTCGGCGGTCTTGGGGCCGATCTTCGGCAGGTGGGTGGTAAAACGTGTGAAGGCCGCGACATCGGCGGGATTCGCCGCGAAGCGAAGCTGGGCGGAGAAGTCTTTGACGTGGGCCTGTTCAAAAAAGCGGACGCCGCTGGTAATCTGAAAATCGATGCCCAGGCGGGTCAGCTCCATTTGGAGGTCCATCGCATGGTAGTGCGCGCGGTAGAGCACGGCGATGTCGGACAGGTCGCGCCCGGTCTCCGTGAGGTGTTGTATCCGCCCGATGACAAATGCGGTCTGGGCGCGGCTGTCCATGACCGGAACGAATTGAGGTTTGTCGCCGGCTGGTCGGACCGCGTGAAGTTTTTTGGCGTAGCCGCGTCCGGGAGGCTGGGCGGTGAGCACGGCGTTTGCGAAATCGAGGATTTCCGGGCTGCTGCGGTAGTTGGTTTCAATGCGGTGGAGCTGGGTCCCTTCGTGCCGTTCGTCGAAGCGCATGATATTGTCGAAATCCGCGCCCCGCCAAGTGTAGATGCATTGGGCGTCGTCGCCGACCGCCATCAGCTGGTGGTGGGCGGCGAGGCGTTCGACGATATCGGACTGCAAACGGTTGGTGTCCTGGAACTCGTCGACGAGGATGTGTTGGAAGCGGTTCTGATACAGCTCCGCGACTTCGGGTTGTTCGCGCAGGAGTTGGAGGAAATATTCGAGCAGGTCGTCGTAATCGGCTACCTGTTGTTCGATTTTCTGTTTCTGGTAAGCTTTGTGGAATTGGCCGATGAGTTCCGCCGCGTTTTTGAGAAACGGGAAGCGGTCCTCGACTTCGTCCTCAATCGGGGAGCAGGTGTTGCGCGCATAGCTGATCAGGCTCGCGATGACCTTCGGCTTCGGATTGTCTTTTCCCTTTAGAAATTGCGGATCTTCGGCCTGGATGACGTTTTTGAGGATCGTTTCGGCCTCGCCCTGGTCGAGTATGGTGTAGTTTGGCTTGAGCCCGACCGCGCTGCCGTGGCTCCGGAGAATGCGCTGCGCGATGCTGTGAAAGGTGCCGCCCCATAGATTGCGCCGAGTGACGCCCGTCAAGTCCTCCACTCGATCCAACATCTCGCGGGCCGCTTTGTTGGTAAAGGTCAGCAAGAGGATTTCAGAGGGCGGAACGCCCTGATGTATGAGGTAAGCCACGCGGTAGGTGAGGGTGCGTGTTTTTCCGGAGCCCGCGCCGGCGAGCACGAGTGCGGGCCCGGGCGGGGCGGTTACGGCGGCGTATTGCTCGTCGTTTAACTCGGCGCGGAAATCGATTGGACTGAAGGATGGACTTATAGGGTTGGGCATAATGAAAGACGCTTGCATCCGGCCGGACTTAGCCGGCGGGTTAAGACCGGAAGGATGCGAAGCAGGATTGGAGCGCCGAAGGGGAAAGGACGCAAGCATTCACTCGGTGGCCGGTCGTGCGTCGAATGGAATTTCAACTGAATGGAGGGCATGTCGGCCGGCTCCGTCGTGGATCCGGGTATGACTAAAAATTGACACAGTTTTCGGTTTTCAGCTTTTATTTTTCAGGTATTGGTTTGATGTATGCGAGCAGTAATTCAACGCGTAAAGAAAGCAGAGGTTTCCGTGCACGGGGAGACGGTGGGCGCCATTGGGAGCAGCGGCAACGGGCTGTTGATTTTTCTGGGGGTCGGCAAGACCGACGAAGAAGACGATTTGACCTGGCTGGTGGACCGGGTGATGAAACTTCGGATTTTCGAGGATGCCGACGGCAAAATGAATAAATCGGTCGGCGATCTCGACGGCGAGGCCATGGTGATCAGTCAATTCACCTTGTTCGGAAGCGTGAAGAAGGGCAACCGGCCCTCTTTCAACAGGGCGGCGCCGCCGGAGCTGGCCGTGCCTCTTTACGAACGTTTCGCCGAGGCGCTGGGCGAGCGGCTTGGCAAGTCCGTGCCGACCGGGCGCTTCGCGGAACCCATGCGCATACAAGCCGACAACGACGGCCCGGTGACCCTGATCCTCGACAGCCAGGCGCGCGAGTTTTGATGGGCCGGGTGTTGAAGCAGGGGTTCTTCCGCCGGGGCACGCCGGAGGTGGCTCGGGAGTTGCTGGGCAAGCAACTTTGTCGTCGCTTGGAATCCGGATCGATCCTGCGTGCGCGGATCACTGAAACCGAGGCTTACGACGGCTTTGAGGATCGGGCATCCCATGCCCACAGGGGGCCGACGCCACGGAACGCCATCATGTTCGGTCCTCCGGCGTATGCCTATGTCTATCTCTGCTACGGCGTGCACTGGTTGTTCAACATCACCACGCGCGAAAAGGGCTATCCCGCCGCCGTCCTGCTGCGCGGGGTAGCAGGCGTGCGGGGGCCGGGCCGGTTGACCCGCCATTTTCGAATCGACAAGTCCTTTGACCAGCGGTTGCTGACACGAACGGGCGGGCTCTGGGTGGAAGACGACGGTTTTGTGCCCGACGAGAGCGCGCTGACAACGGCGCCCCGCGTGGGCGTCCCGTACGCGGGCCCGGAGTGGGCGCAAAAGCAGTGGCGGTTCGTGTGGCAGCCGCCGCAGGGCTCGGATTGAGCTTTGCCGAGATTGGACCCCGCCATCAATTAAACCTAAAAAGATTAGTACAACCACTGATGCACACTGATGCACACTGATCCCGCTGAGCGGGACTGATTGCCAAGGGGTTAGCGATTTTTACCGCTTCGCCTGTTCGGCGAAAGGCGCAATATCCATAAGTCGTTAATGATCAGTGTTCATCAGTGTTAATCAGTGGTTCAACTGCGGAATGTAGGATTAAACGAGGTTGTTTTCCTTCGCGTATTGTTGTGCCTGATCCCAGTCGTGCTTGTAAAACTCCCTCGCAGCATGGAACTATATTTCGGGCTGTTGTTTCAAAGCGTTCATTCTTATGTTTTTCCGCCCCTGAATGCGGCCCAGGCGCGGAGATCTTCCACAGAGTCATGTTCGTCCATGATTTCATGGCCGATCATGGTTTCCATTAAATCCTCCAAGGTTACGACGCCGGCGAAATTTCCGTATTCATCCACGACAACAGCCAGGTGTTCCCGACTCCTTAAAAAACGTTGGAACAGGGACCAAATAGGCACGGCCTCCGGAACCACGGTTACTTTTCGCGCCAATTTGCTAACCGGCAGGTCATGCTGATCGCGGGCGGCTGCCTGAAGGATGTCGGACTTCATTACGTAACCGAGAATCTCGTCCGATTGCTCGCCTATCAACGGGATGCGGGAGAAGGGGATTTCCTTGTAAGTTTCCATGACATCCGACACCGTCCAATGCCCGGGGAAAACCGTGGTAACCACCCGGGGAGTGAGGATTGACTTGACGGTTTGCCGCCGGAATCCGACCAGGTTTTTCAGGGCTTTTAGTTCCGACTTGTCAAAAACCCCTTCGTTAAAACCGATGTCTGCCATTGAGGAAACCTCTTCCCGGCTTATGCTTGGCACCGCCGTTTTCGGAGCAAGAAGCCGCGAAATCAGAGAGGATAGCTTAACGAAGGGCCAGAGCATCAAGGTCAGCACAAGAATGGTCGCTGTGGAAGGCAGGGCTAAGGCTCTCCAGAAGAGGGCGCCCAAAGTTTTTGGAATAATTTCGGAAAAAACCAGGATAAGAAGCGTGAGGACGCTGGATATAATACTGAAGGGCAGATTCTCGAAAACAATTTGGGCCTGAGCCCCGACTCCGGCGGCTCCCACGGTGTGGGCAATTGTATTGAGGCTGAGGATCGCGGCCAAGGGTTGGTCGGGCTCGCGCTTAAGCTTATCCAGTTTATGGTCGATCCAAGCCCCTTGTTCTTTGCGGCTGGCGACAAAGGATGGCGTAATGGATAAAAAAACCGCTTCCAGAATGGAGCAAAGAAAGGAAACTCCCACCGCCAGCAGGAAATATAGGATGAGTAATAGCAATGGATTTATAATGTTTTGATTTTATTGAAGGAGGGGGTAGTTTTGGCGGCAATGGCTTATAAGGTAAAGCCAAGAGCGAAAAACAAATTATATATCGCGATATCGCGATACAGTTCAACTTTATGATCAAGCCGCCCCCCTGTCCGGTCGGATCGGGATGTTACGGACCGATACATGGTAAAAAACCGGAATGGGGCGAACCTTGTCGCCTACAAGCGCAAGTTACAGAATATTCTCCGTCGCTGAACCTAAAAAGATTGGCACAACCACT
>JBKGYB010000158.1:0-5122 GCA_046546295.1 Opitutales bacterium
CGGCTCTTCGGCTTACGAGAACGGGCGACGAGAACGGTTGACGCGTTTTACCTGCGGCACGCATACGCCACTCGTGATCCGCTCTCGTCGCCCGCTCTCCTCGACCGTCGACCGGTTTTCCGCCGGCTCAAGACTCCCCCGAAAACCCGAAGATGGTGTCACGCAAACTTCACAGAGGCAAGGAGTCCTGAGCCCGCCGAAGGCGTCGATGGGAGCAAAGTCGAATTGCTACAGTTATTTTCCGACGAGCCCTAAGGGCGCGACCGCACAAGAGACTCGGCCGGCCGGCTCTCCAATACGGCCCCCACGGGAATAGCTCGCCCTCGAAGGAAATCCGCGGCCGGCAACATTCGCCCGCCGGGCCGTTGCAGCGCTTCAAAGACAATCAGGCCCGCAGTTGTGGCCACCTTCAGTTCCCCCTTGGAAGCTACAACCGTGCCGGGCGCTTCCACCGCTGTTTCACCGGCTTCCACGCGGGCATCGCCGGCTTTGACGCGCTCACCGTTCCACTCGAAAAACGCGCCCGGCCACGGGGTAAAAGCGCGCACACGGTTGCGAATGACTTCCGCCGGCTGGTTGAAATCGATCCAGCCGTCCTCTTTCCTTATTTTGCGGCAATACGTCGCAGCCCCTTCCTCCTGCTCATGGAAATTCAGGCGACCCTCCAACAGGTCATTGAAATTGCGCCGCAGGAGCGGAACACACGCAGCGGCGATTTTTGAACGAAGCGCCGCACTTGTATCTTTATATTCAATACGCACAGACTCGTAGTCCGCCACCCCGCCCGCATCCATCGCGCGCGCCACACGCATCAGGCAGACGCCGGTTTCTTTCTCCCCTTCGGCGATCGCCGCTTCCACCGGCGAAGGGCCGCGGTATTTCGGCAGGAGGGAAGCATGAAAATTGACCATGCCGTGGACAGGCGCTTCCCGTAGCGCTTTTGACAACAGGTGTCCGTATGCCATGACAATCCCGACGCGTGTCTCCCATGCCGCGAGCCGCTGCGCGAGTTCGGGCCCCGGTTTTTCGGGCTTGAGAAGCGTCAAGTCGCGCTCCATCGCCCATGCGGCCACGGGATTCGGACCCATGCGCCCGCCCCTCCCCCGGGGCCGGTCCGGCTGTGTGACCACCGCCCGCAACTCACACTCGGCGCCGGAAACGGACCACAGGTATTCCAGCAAGGGCAGACAAATCGCATCCGCCCCCAAAAAAACAATGTTTGGTTTATCCGGCATGCCCGCTAAAACAAACGTTGCTGCTGCATGGCTTCGCGCCCGCCTTCAGAAGGCGCGCTCTGCCGGAGCATCCAGGGGAGTCCGGCTTCCTCCAGGTCGGGCTCCTCAAAGAGCCGGCGCAGAAGCAGCGCGGAGGCCAGGGCATCGTACAGCGCGCAGTGGTACTGGCGTCTGCCCTCCGGACAATACAACTCCGCATACGCCTGCAAGGCCTGCCCCTGTTCAAACCGCCCGATCAAATTTTCCAGACGGTGTTCGCCGACATCCGGATAGAGGCGCCGGTAAAGATGCAGGGTGTCAAGCCAGGGCCCCCAACTGGCGACCATACGCCCGTCAGTGGAAAAATCAGGCGATCGTCTCGGATAAGGCCAAACCGAACGGAGCAGCCCTTCCTCAACCGACGCGTTATGCGCGCACAAGGGTCCGGTTTCGCGGAGCCCTGCGAAAAACCGCCACAAAGCATCCCCGTCAAAGGTCGGGCGGCCCGCCAAGCCGTCTTCGGAGAGGCCGTGTTGCCGACGATCCCGATCCGCGATCGTACCCGTGGGCGCAAACAACTCCGTATGCGTGGCTTCGAGCGTTCCCCGCCGCAAAGTCACGACACCATACTCCAGAATGCCGCTCTGACGGCTTCCTTCAAAATCGATTACATGCACGGGCGTCTCGAACATACTTTTACATATAAAACAAATTTGCCACCAAGTACGAGCGGAAAACACCGCTTCCGCCAATTCCGCGATTGCTTCCCTCTTCATAATTCCACAAGCTCTCAGGTTTTCATTGACCGCAAGACTCCGAATTATCAACTATGTCAGAACCGCCGACGCGCACGCAGAAAGACGAATTTGCCGGATTCGCAAGCTCGCTTTGCAGGGAAGCCGCAAGTGAGATCGTCCCTCACTACAGGTCTGACGTAGCCATTGAAAAAAAGCGGGATGCCACGCCGGTCACCGTCGCAGACCGGAATGCCGAAAAGCGGATTCGGGAAATTATCCGCAAGCACTATCCGAATCACGGCATCATCGGCGAAGAGTTCGGCAACGAAAACAGTGATGCGGAGTTTGTATGGGTGCTTGACCCCATCGATGGCACGAAATCCTTTATTTCCGGCGTCCCGCTATTCGCCACGCTGATCGCATTACTGCACAACGGCCGCCCCCTGATCGGCGCCATTCACCAACCCATACTCGAGCAACTCGTACTGGGTGACGGGGAGACAACCACGCTCAACGGAACCCCCGTTCAAGGCAGACCCGCGCGTCCGCTCGCGGAAGCAAGCCTCGTCACCACCGACCCCATCCAGGAACAACTCCGTCAAAACGACGCCCGTTGGGACGACCTGCCCCCGCAGGCGGCCCTCTATCGCTCCTGGGGGGACGCGGGCGGCTACATCCTGCTTTGTTCCGGCTTTGTCGACATCATGTGCGACCCGGTTCTGGAGATCTGGGACTATGCCGCGCTCTTGCCCTGCCTCGCCGGCGCGGGCATAAAAGCGACCGGCTGGAGCGGCGGGGACGTCCTTGAAGAGCGCAGCGTCATCGCCGCCAAGCCCGCGCTGCACGAGGAAGTAATGAACATTCTATACCCCGACAATACCCCGACAAACACATCCCGTCATCCATGACACCTAACATCGGCAGATAAAAGAAAGGGGAAACGTGGCAGTATTAATATCCTATCTTAACCGGTTCCGCAAAGCGGCCCGGACATTTAACACACTCGATTTTTTTCCACTGCCCACGGCACTCGCGGGTTATAACAAGGAATGCTTTACAGGGGACCTGCGGGCGGGGATTAACGTGGCCCTGTTGGCTTTTCCCCAGGGGATGGCCTATGCCTTGATTGCGGGCCTTCCCATTCAATACGGGATCTACGGTTCGGCCATCGCCTGCATGATCGGCCCCGTTTTCGCACGCACCCGTTTCATAACCCTTGGCCCGACAAACGCGACATCCGTGATGTTGTTGAGCGCGTTCGCAAGTCTCGGCGTAAGCGGCGAACGCATGCTCGAACTTGTCCCGCAACTCATTCTACTGGTTGGTCTGTTCGTCATTATAGGAGGCTACCTCAAGGTCGCCAACCTGATACAGTATATATCACGTTCCGTGATAACCGGCTACATTACAGCCGCCGCCCTGCTGATTATTACCAACCAGATACCCAAGGCCTTCGGGCTCACCCTTGAAAACAACGGAGCCACATTCTACGACTCCGCCAGGGCCATAGCCTCCGCTCTGGGCACGACCCACTGGCCCACGGTTCTGGTCAGCCTACTCACTGGAGCCATCTACCTCCTGCTCAACCGGAAACTTGGCAAACTTCCGAATGTCGCCATTTGCCTCATACTTGTCTCAATAATCACCCAGCTATTTGGCGTACGGGAAGATGGCATCACCTTTCTAATGAGCGTCGACGCCGCGGACTGGACCGTTAGCATTCCCTCGCTTTCCCTGAAGAACATCCAACTCCTCGCGAGCCCCGCTCTCGCCATCGCCCTGCTTTGCGTGCTCGAAGGCGTCTCCATTGGAAAATCCCTGGCCGCAAAAACGGGGTCGCGGCTGGACGCCAACCAATCCATGTATTCCATTGGCATGGCGAACATCGGGTGCGCCTTTTTCTCCGGCATGCCCGCTTCCGGCTCCCTGACCCGCTCGGCGTTGAGTGAAACCAGTGGCGCAAAGACCCCCTTGGCCAGTTATTTTTGTGGAGCTCTTGTATTCGTCGGAGCATTCGCCGTAGGCCCCTTCACGAGCTTCATCCCCCAATCCTCGCTGGCGGTTCTGGTTATCATGATCGGGCTTTCCCTGATCAACAAACACGCCATACAAGTGGTCCTGCGTGCGACGAAATCAGACGCTTCCGTCTTCACCATCACTCTACTCAGCGGCTTGTTCCTGCCACTGGACACGGCGATCTACATCGGCGTGGGCGTCTCCATCATTCTGTTCCTCAAGAAAGTCGCCCGTCCGGAAATGGTGGAATACGCCTTCAACGAACAGGGGGAACTCGCTCAAATGGAAACACCCGAAGAACGCTCGGTTCCGGAAGTTTCGATCGTCCATGTGGAGGGCGAACTGTTTTTCGGCGCAGCCGAACTGTTCCGCGACCAGATTCGCCGCACATGCGAAGACCCGAACCTCCGGATTGTCGTCCTGAAAATGCGCAACGCCCACCATCTCGACGCCACCGGTGTGATGGCGTTGGAGGAATTGCTCCTCTACATGAAGGAAAAAGGGCGCTACCTGATACTGAGCGAAGTCAAGTCCGACCTGCTCCGCGTCCTCAAGAATTCCGGTCTCTACGAGGCGATCGAAGACCGCAACATCTTCACCGACGACCCGAAAAATCCAACCCTTTCAACGGCCAAGGCCCTGAAACGCGCAAAGGAACACCTCGGCGACGAAGAGGCCAACGTTTCGATTTACGTTGATCCGGTGCGCGACAAGCAGAAAAAACAGGACCAGGTTTGATTGCCGGTTTGGCTTGCATGCCATGGTTTTTTTGCTTCGGTCAATGTATGGCAAAAGTAATTTTCAAAAAATCCGGAGTTGAATCGGAATGGACCGGCGAACAGGACAGCATCCTCGAACTGGGCGAGTCTTTGGGGCTGGATCTGGATTTCGGGTGTCGCATGGGCAATTGCACCGCCTGCCAACAGACCGTCCTTGCAGGCGAGGTTGAATACCCAATGGGCCACACCGGAGAGCCCGAACCCGGCAACCGCCTGCTTTGCTGCAGCATACCAAAAGGCGACGAAGATCTGGTCATCGACGCTTGAGCTTCGCAGGAAGATGGAAGCGGGTTTATCCCGCGATTCCGGACGCGCACGCAGGGCTGAGCCCACAAGGCGCGAAACATTGGGCGTTTTAATTTAAGGATATTGCCCG
>JBKGYB010000159.1:0-5057 GCA_046546295.1 Opitutales bacterium
ATCAGTGGTTCAACTGCGGAATGTAGGATCACCGGCGCACCCACGGGGTTGTTGATCTCGATTTGGCTGAAGGCGCTACAGCGCATCCGCCACCTCATCCGCAACGGCTTCAAGCCCGTGGTTCATGCCGGCCACAAAATCCCGTGGGTTACCGGGCTTCCACTCCAGCTCGTCCAGCTTGACTTCTCCGCTCTCCACGGTCTCGCCGGACTTGCGCAATTCCCAGCTCGCCGCGAACCGGAGCTTTCCATTCGCCATGGGAGCAAAATGCTGAATTCGCAGGCGGAGCTCGGGGATTTCTTTGTCTGTTTTCGACCAAGGATAAAATCCGCCCAGGCCGGACTCGCCTTTCATAGCGATATAGCCGGCTAAGGCGCGGGCGACTCCTTCCCGCAAGGGTTCGACCCACAGCGCATTCGGGATTTCGCGAATTTCCCCGCCCGGCCCCCGGTAAAGGAAACGGTTCCCCGACAAATATGCCGGCAGTTCGGGACGGTCCACGTAGAATCCCGGCCCGCTCTTCGCCGCTTGCTCCCATGCCGCGGGCCCGAGCACAAACTCGCGCACGCCCCCGCTTCGAGGTTCAAGGTTCACGCAGGCGACTGCGTAAATACAAAACAACAGGCCAAGCCCAGGTTTTATCATGATATTCAAAGGATTATTATTCGGATTTCGCTCGCCCGCGCACCAAAGACCCGGGGTTGCGCTCAATGTAGTCCGCCAGCAAACGGATCGAACGCATCGCGGCATTCAACTCGTACAGGGTCTCATGCAGATCCCGCGACAAGGAGGAATCGGGCTGCAATAAGGCATTTGTTTCCTCTGTCACACGGTCGAGCTTGTCCATGCTGGCATCAAGCCGCGCAATCAATTGGCGCCCGGACTCACCGAAAGCTCCGTCTTCGTAATTCAAGCTGTCCGCCGTTTTCCGAATTGCCGCAAATGCGCCCTTTGCCTCATTAATGGCCTCATCCAGTTGCCCGTCCTCAATGAGTTGTGTCATGGAATCGGAAGCTGTCATGATCGATGCGCTGACACCTGAGGCATCCATCTCTTCGAGCGTCCCGACGACTTCCTCCAGCACACGGTTAACATTCGTATTCAGTCGCTCCAGATCAATAGCGCCGGCATCCGAAATAAGCTGGGCCAGATCGCTGGTAATTTGGTCCAAGGATGATTTCAAGGCCGGTATTTCGACAATTTTCCGGTCTTTTTCAAGGTGCGGCTCCCAATATTCAACACGCTCCGGATCAAAACTAAGCTCAACAAAGAGCTGGCCGGTAATTAAACTCTCCAGATCAAGCTGGGCGACCAAGCCCCGCTCCATGGAATTCCGGATCGTCTCCGGTGAAAAAGCTGTCTCTGAAACCCCCAAATCCCCCTCCAAACGGGAACGGTCGATTCGAATGATTACCGGAATCGCCGTCGATCCTTCAACCTGACCTTCCGCCCGGATCATAATCTGCTCGACGGAGCCGACGGGAACGCCGCGGAATTTTACAGGCGAACCACGGTTTAACCCATCCACGGACTGGTCGAAAAAAACGATAAAACGGTCCGACGCCCCGGCAAACTTCACGGCCCCGAAAAAGATCACCATGCCCACCAGAACGGCCCCGGCAGCCACGATAAAAGCGCCGATTAATTTTGGTTGTGGCTTTCGTTTCACTGTTTTTGTTTGTAAAGGAATTCGATTGGAAAATCAAATGTTTATCACTGGGCCGGATTCCCGGGATCATCTCCCCCGGTTGAGAAAGCGGCGTACGGTTGCTGGGGTGGATGAATCGACGGCCATTTCCTTCGGCGCTCCATCGCAAAGCGCTGTCTTGCTTTCGGGATCCAGGAATAGCGCGCTATCCGCGATCGCAAAAATACTCGGCAACTCGTGCGTAACCACTACAACCGTCGCCCCGAGCGCGCTTCGAAGTTCAAGGATGAGATCGTCCAGACGCTGCGAGGTAATCGGGTCCAGGCCGGCCGAGGGCTCGTCAAAAAAAATAATTTCCGGATCCAATGCAATCGCGCGGGCAAGCGCCGCGCGCTTTCGCATGCCGCCGCTTAATTCGGAGGGCTGGCGGTCTTCGAGGCCGCCCAAACCAACCAGCTTGAGCTTAAACGCCACGATCTCCGCGATCTCATGGGGAGGCAGATCCGTATAGGTCTCAAGGGGAAGCGCGACATTCTCCGCCAGCGTCATCGAACTCCACAATGCCCCGCCCTGAAAAAGCACGCCGAAGCGTCGCCGTATCCCTTCAAATGTTTCCGGGTCCGTTGCCTCATTAAAGTCCTGGTCATCCACCCGAATGCAGCCCGCGCTCGCGCGCTCAAGGCCAATGAGATGTCGCAACAGGGTGCTTTTGCCACAACCGCTCGGCCCCATGATAACTTTCACTTCTCCGGGTCGAACCTGGAAGTTCACGTTCCGAAGCACGAGCACCCCATCGTAGCCCATCTCCAGGCCTTCCACTTCGATTTTCGGAGGTTCGGCTTCCATCTTAAATACCCAGTATATGAAAAATCACCGCGAACAAGGCATCGACGAAAACAATCCAGGTGATTGAGGTAACCACGGCGGACGTCGCGGCCAGGCCGACCGAGGATGCATCCTTGCCGCAACGCAGGCCGCGATAACAACCGGTCAGGGCAATGATCATGCCAAATACCCCGCTCTTGAACAATCCGACCAGAAGATCCCTCAAGAGCACGGCTTGTTCGAGTTGCAAGCAGTATTGCAAAACAGAGGTATCGGTGATCCAAACGGACACCGCCATCCCTCCGAGCATTCCCATAACATCGGCGAACCCGCAAAGAAGCGGCATCATGAGCACCAAAGCAAGGACCCGGGGGAGCACCAGGAATTGTACGGGCGAAATCCCGAAACTGGTCAACGCATCGATTTCTTCATTCACCCGCATACTGCCGATCTGGGCGGCAAAGGCCGCGCCTGTGCGCCCGGCCATGATCACGCCGACCATGACCGGCCCAAGCTCCCGGGCCATGGCCAAGCCCACTAGATCGGCCACATAGATATCCGCTGCGAGCTTCTGCAACTGAATCACGCCAATGAACCCGAGAATCAGGCCGGTAAGTAAACTCAAAAGGCAAATGATGGGCAGGGCCGCTACACTCGTGCCTTGTAATAAAAACAAAAAATCCTTGGACCGCATTTGGACACGCCCCCTCAGCAACTTGGCGCCTTCCAAAACAACCAACCCGAAAAATTCGAACCAATTTTCAAGCGCATGGTACACGCCACGCCCCCATATGCCGAGAACGGTCAGCAAATCCGGTCCTTCCTCCTCAGGCACGTTCTCGACCTCGCCCGCACGCCGGGAAAGTTGGATCATGTTGCGCACGCCGTCCGGCAAGCCTTCGACCTCAATGTTCAACGCGCGCCGTTCCGCTTCCTGGCAGCAACGCTGCACAAAAGTGAGCAAAGTGGTATCCCAACTCACCAGATCCGTACTGTCAAAACGCACCGAGTCTACCCCGCCCCCCTCGTCCAAAGCCTCCATGACACGCGCAATCGCCGGCCGAACCACGCCGATGCCCCACTTGCCCGAAAACAACAGCTCCAAGGTCGCGCCCTCACGCCTGAGCTCCAAACCTGCTTCCTTTGTCGCCGTATCGCCCATTTGTTGTTCGGTTGCTGGCGCGATCTCTTGCCAATCGGACAAAACACGCTCAATTATAGCGGCGATTAAAACGATCCACGGACATATATAAAGCTTAATTTCCGATGCAAACGATCCTATTCGACCTCGACGGCACGCTCCTTGACCACTTCACGACCATTCACAAATGCGTCGCATACGCCCAACGCAGGCTCGGCCTTCCCGAAGCGGGCTACGACGACGTCCGTTCCGTAGTCGGGGGTTCCGTCAGCCGCACACTGGAACAACTTGTGGGCTCCGAACGGGTGGAAGCGGCGCTCCACTTGTTTCGCGAACATTTCGAAGCCATTAAATTCGATGATGTCTTTGCCCTTCCCGGCGCGCACCATATACTTGGGAACCTGAAAGCACGCGGACACCAACTCGCGGTTTTGACCAACAAATACGGCGACGATGCGCGGGCCACGGTAGCCCATCTTGGCATGAGCGGTTATTTCGACGTGGTCGCGGGCGCGGGAGATACAACCCACAGGAAACCGGCGCCCGCCTTCACGCAATACGCGCTTGATCAATTGCACGCCAAAGCGGAGGACAGCTTATTGATCGGGGATTCCCCTTATGATTTTGAGACGGCTGAAAACGCGGGCCTGCCGGTTTATCTCCTGAGCACCGGCACCCACAGCCGGGAAGAGTTGGAGCAATCAACGGGATGCCGGCACATCTTTGCGAACCTGCGCGAACTCGGGGAAGCCATTTTCGAAATACCACGCGAACACGCCCGCACATGAAGCCTGCGCCCCCTCCCCTGCCGCGTCCGGCGGCCGTTATCTGGGACATGGACGGCACACTGATTGACCAGACCGCCGCCATTGTTCGCTGCTTCCACGAAGTCATCACCGCGTTCGGCGCGCCTCCGCCGGCCCCGGACACCATTCTGCGGCATCTCGGCGGACCCCTGCCAAGCACCATGGGGCTCTTTATCGGCCCGGAAGATCTGGAATCCGCCTGCCTCCGCTTCCGGGAACGCTTTCCGGATATCATGTTCGACGGTCTCCGTATTCTTCCCGGAGCATTGGAAGCCGTTCGGAGTTGCAGCGAAGCCGGCATTCCACAAGCCATTCTGACCAATAAGCACGGTGGTACCGCCCGCGAAGTCAGTCGATACGCCGGGTTCGACAAGTATATATCCATTTGCATCGGAAACACGGACACAGTCTGGCAAAAGCCGGAGTCCGAACTGACTCGTCATACACTAGAACTTCTGGGCGCCTCCGCCGGGCAAAGCTGTCTCGTCGGCGATTCCCCGACCGACATGGAGACAGCGGCCGGCGGCGGCCTAACGCCCTATGCCGTAAGCACGGGGGCACACAACATGGCAGAACTGCTCGAAGCCGGAGCCCGTGCGGTCTTCCCCGACCTCATTCAATTCCACCGAGCATTCTG
>JBKGYB010000160.1:0-5028 GCA_046546295.1 Opitutales bacterium
ATCAGTGTTAATCAGTGGTTCAACTGCGGAATGTAGGATTAAAACCGCCGCAATAGCCGGGCGGGCAGCAAAAAAGCCCGCAGCCGAAGCCGCGGGCTTTTGAAATGAATAAACTTGGGGTTATATTCTTAAACCACTGACTTGAGGCCAGTGCCTGCCTTGAATTTCACGGCCTTCGAAGCCTTGATTTTGATCTTCTCGCCTGTTTGCGGGTTGATGCCCTGGCGTGCGGCACGCTTTGCAACGGAGAATGTTCCGAATCCAACAAGCTGGACGTTCTTGTCCTTCTTGACGCCTTTTTTGATGCCTTCGAGCACGGCATCAACCGAACGTTCCGCAGCGGCTTTGGATGTATCCTTGCCCAGCGATTTTTGTACTTCTTCTACGAGTTCTGATTTATTCATATTGTTTATTTGTTCGTGGTTGAGGTTGATTGGCCTATGAGCCAGCACCCACAAGACTTGTCCCACAACGGCGCGTCAAGACAAATTCCGTTTAAATGGCTTATTTTTCATGTTTTTGGCGGAGCATCCCTGTGAATCTCTTTCGCCGAGCCGGATCCGCGTTCCGACCGAGCCTCAATCACCTGTTTCAAAAGACTCTCCGTAGCATCGACAACGCTGATATTGCGTTCTTCGGCGACTTGTGAGGCGCGTTTGATCAATTGAGCGGCCATAGTCCGGGCCTGCCCGTTGTCGGCGCCTAAACGTTCGAACAACCGCGCCACGGCTTCAATGTCATATTCGTTCTTATCCATTCGATGCCTCTCGTTTCAGACCGGGCATAAGCCGCCGGACTTCTATCTCCTCTCCGTCCCGCCATAAGCGGGATCCCGTCTCCGCATGCCGTAATTTTAAAAGGGCGGTCCCCTTCCAATTGCATCCGTCCGTCCACGCAGCCCGCAATTCGCCCGCTTTTCGTTCTTCTCCCGTTTGCAAACTTGCCGGACAGTGCGGAACCGGACCTTGGCCGGAGACCACAAATAAGGCGCGTTGTGGACGGCCAAGGTTGCGCATCCGCGCAACCGCTTCCTGCCCCAGAAAACACCCCTTTTCAAAAGCGATCGCGCTCTCTTCCAGCCCGCCTTCCGCCGGCAGGTCCTCCGGCCCGATTTCAATTGGCACCCAAGGATAACCGGCTTCCATACGCTCGAAATGCATACAGGCTTCATCGACAAACGAAACACCCGCCTCTTCAACACGTCCGCGCCATTCGTTTCTTACTTCTTCCGATGGAAAAATCAGCTCAACGGAAGCACTCCGCGACCAGCGGCCCCGAAAAACAATAATTCCCTCGCAGTCCGTAAAATACCCCGCTTGTGGAACAGTAGCCCCGATATTCTCCAAGAGCAGCTCTACCTGGTCCCCCGCAAGCGCCATCGCAGGCGCTCCGTCAAATCGCTCAATCCCTACATCATCGGCAATAATATGCCGCTCCAATTGATCCGAGATCGTGTCAGCATCAGAGAATCCACTGATAATTCGGAATTTTTCCTTCCCCTCGCATAACACAAACCCGTCGCCCATGACCTTCCCCTTGACATTTAACCACAGGCCGTAAACGCAACGCCCGGCTTCAATCGGGCGGAGCTCATTGGTGAACTGACTTTGCAGAAAATCGCCCGCGTCTTCCCCGGAAACGCGCATATTCGTGCTCACAGTGTAGCAATGTCCTATAATTGCGGTCATGGAAGCCGCACTCTCGCGAAGTTGGGCAACAGTTTCAACAGACGAATACAGGTTTTTTATCGATAATTCAAAGGGAATCCTGCTAAATGCAAAGCCCGCTTGCAGGAAATCATTTGGAAAGCATTATGACTTGTTCCTGACACAACACTTCGCTAAACCTACCTTGTAGTGAAAAAAGTAACCGACATTAACATCTCTTCAAAGACGCTTCTGCCCTCTCCGCTGGCACTTTGCGAGGAAATTGAAAAAACAGACTCCGCGGGGAAGTTTGTCGCGGACAGCAGGGAAGCCATTCGGCGCATTATTTTCGGGGACGACCGGCGCCTGCTTCTCGTGCTCGGTCCGTGCTCGATCCACGACCTTGACGCCGGGCTCGAGTTCGCGGAAAAACTCGCTGCCTTGAAAGAACAGGTTGAAGACCGGATGCTGCTTGTAATGCGCGTCTATTTCGAGAAACCCCGCACCACGGTTGGCTGGAAGGGCTTGATCATGGACCCGAATCTCGACGGAAGCAGCGATATTCCAAAAGGCCTGCGCGTCGCACGGCGTTTTCTCCGCGATGTCATTGATCGCGGCGTGCCCACTGCCACGGAGTTGCTCGACCCGATCACGCCGCAGTATATCGCCGATCTCGTCAGTTGGGCCGCCATTGGAGCCCGCACCACGGAAAGTCAGACGCACCGGCAGATGGCTTCCGGTCTCTCCATGCCCCTCGGCTTTAAAAACGGAACCGATGGCAGCCTTGGGCCCGCCATCAATGCAATCAAAGCGGCGGGGCAGCCCCAGACTTTTCTCGGGATCGACAATCAGGGCCAAGCGAACGCGCTGACCACAAGCGGCAATCCGGACTGCCACATCATCCTGCGTGGCGGCACTCATGGTCCCAACTATGGCGCCGACGACGTGGCAATGGCTTGCGAACAACTTGAAGCAGCCGGCCTCCCCCCCTCCATCATGATAGATTGCAGCCATGGCAACAGCAGTAAAGCGCCCGCCCGCCAGCCGGAAGTTTTTCACGAAGTGGTTCGTCAGTCCCTTGAGCATCCCGCTATCATTGGCGCAATGCTCGAAAGCAACCTGCGCTTCGGCAACCAACCCTTTCCTCAACCGGTTAAAGACCTCCAATACGGGGTCTCCATAACCGACGGCTGTATCGACTGGGAGACGACGGAAAAAATCATCCAGGAAGCGCATGCCGCCCTCGCCCCCCTCTTTTCCTGAACCATAGGGGTAGAGCTCATCCGCGCATGGAAATGGTAGCAATAATTTGAGGAACCGATCATGCTTCCCTATCTCCACATTCTGATATTCGTCGAAAGCAATGGTTCCTTGCGTGCGCTCGGGGCGTTCACGACCAAAGAAAAACAAATCGCCTACCAAAAAGAACTCGGACTGAAGGACAGCGAGGTCCGGCTCGACTTCTACAACGGCCCGTTTGAAGACGACATCGAAGTCATCTACGCCGGCCATCGCCGCTGGCAAATGAACCGCTTTCAACTTGCTGGTTATTTCCGCAGCGAAGGAAATGCATGGGCATGGGTGGCGCATGACGGCTATGTCAGCGTCCTTCGCGTCGATACCACCTACGAAGAAGAAAAAGCGTTTGAACGAGAAGCTCTCGAACGCTATCGTCAATTGCAGAAGCGATGGCGTCTCAGTTCCTACGAAGACCTCGCGGCCCGTGAGGGCGCCGATAAGGCCCGCGCCAACATCAAATTGCGTTTTTATGAAGATGCCCTTGAATCCTTCAAACCAAAGACCAAGCGGGACACCCGAGCCTTGTATGTCTTTATCGCGCTTATCCTCCTGATGCCCGTTGCGATGTCTATAGTCCTAAATCAACGGCCCGATTATGGCGAAAACGTTTCCTCCGTCAGCTGGCTGCCGGATTACGCCGAAAACATTTCCTTCTACCGGTCCAGCCAGGTCAAAGTCTTTGAATTTGAAGTCACCCCGGAAGAATTCATTCAATGGGCGAACAGCCAAGGAATGGAAGTGCGGCAACTCATTAATCCCGTCATTCTAAGTCGCTACAAAGCATACCTTCCCCGCAAAGCCCACAACGAATCAATGGACGTCAACCCGGAGGAAGGCATTTCCCCGGATGATTTTGAGGTATGGCAGGATGCCATCAGTGTCACAGTCGAAAACGGCCTTATTGCCACAGGAGAAGACGTTAAAGCGGTTTATGACAACGAAACCCAAAAAGCTTATCACGAGAAATTGGCGGATATTTAATCTTTTTGACAATCCAAAGAAAAGGGACTAGGCTATAAATTCCGCCAAGCTTAAGGCGGGCACAGTAAAGCCAAGCTAATTTCAAAAATCTTCCGGTGCCACGCTCGCTAAAAGCATTTACGCTAATTGAAATAATGGTTGTCGTCACGATCGTCGGGATGACTGCTATGCTCGGAGTTCCCCAGGTGCAGCGGGCGGCTGAGAGAACGCGCGCAACGACCGCCGCAAGCGACCTCCGGAAATTCACCGATGCCATCGAGTTTTACAGTACGGCGAACGGAGAGTACCCCGGGGATATGACCCATGAGTCCATTCCTGAGGATATCGCTTCCTATCTTCCACAGAGCTGGGAAAGCGGCGCCTACAGTTGGTTCTACCAGAACTCCGACGATTTCACCTATGTCTACGTCTATGGCCTTGATTTTTCGACGGAACAAGCGCTTCACCTCGATTCGACGCTCGACGACGGGAATATCGCCACCGGGGATGTTCGGATCGCCTTAAACGGGACCGGACTGATCTACCTGTTCAGGACATAACGGCCACCGCACGGATTCTTGCTTTTATTTTCCAAAAGGAAGGAAAAAGTTGACATGTGCGCTCTACCGCCATAGGTTTCAAGTGTTCTTTGAAAGGACGCTTGCGCATACACGCAGGTCCTTTCCGTAATCTTACCATTTCAGGGGGGTGTCACGGATTCGACCTTGTGCTGTAGTGCGAGGCTGCATGTCGGAGATGATGGAGGCTCCGTATCAAACCATTGCAAAAATTAATTGGCGAAGAACAATTCGCTATGGCTGCGTAAAACCGCGCCACGTTCCCACTTGGACACCTGCTAAAAGCCGGGAGCGTCGACCAGCAGGTATAACCGGTTAAATGGCTCTCGATAACCGGTCGTACTTTAGAGAGCCTGGGATCCGGGAAGCGTGCTCTTTCGCGCCCCGGAAACGACAACAAACAAAGAGCTAAGCATGTAGATGCCCCGTATGAAAGCACGAGGGACGCGGGTTCGACTCCCGCCACCTCCACCATTTCCCGACGCGCTGCGCTTGCTCGAAACGAGCCAAAGCGCAGCGCGTCGAGAAATGCCTTGAGCAAACGA
>JBKGYB010000161.1:0-5017 GCA_046546295.1 Opitutales bacterium
GCTCCCTACGAGGTTGCCCCGAATCGCGGGATAAACCCGCTCCCTACGAGATTGTCCCGAATCGCGGGATAAACCCGCTCCCTACGAGATTGTAGCGACTGGCTTTCCTGGGGTGAGCATTGTCGAACCTATGCCAGGATCGTTGCGGTGTCGAACCGCCCTTGGCGCTCCGAATCGCGGGATAAACCCGCTTTCCTACGAGGATTGGATTGTAGTGTCCGGCTTACGCCTTACCGGACGGAGTCCGGGATTGTGACGGGAGCTGTTTGATTCTTAATGCGGCACTCGGAGAACGGAAGACAGAAGTTAAGGTAAGCCAATGGGGTTACGAGCCCGGTCGTGACACAACCTCAAGCCCGACTCGCTCCGCCAGATTACATTGCCGATCATCAAAGCTAACGAACGCTACATCTCGAATTTGGAACGCGCATGCGACATGCAGAATGTCCATTGTCCGACACCCTGTGTCCGTAGTGTGTCGACTAAAATCCCGGAATGAACGGCGCAATGCACGGCGATCGATTTCAGGACAAAAATAGAGGCCACGACGTTTTCGGTCGTCAAAACAATCAATCTGGTGATCCACGTCGTCTACTTCGAGCTCGCCTCGGAAGAGCTTTAAACGTAAAGCGTTGATCAATTCCATTTCTTGAATTTCCCAAACAGGAAGGGGCAGATCGGAACTTTCCACCAGGTGTTGAATCGCCTCCGAACCTCGCTCCAGAACGTAGAGTTTCAGTAGGGCGCTGGTATCCAGATAGAACATACGCGCCCGTGTTACCAGCGACCATCCCGGTCCGCACGTATTGTCTCTTCCGCTGAGCGCCCCTTTCCTTGTGCAGCGGTTTCCAAATGGTTGTCCCATGATACGATGCGCCGGGCGGCGGCTGGCACGATGCGCGCTGTTGGCCGACCTCTATTGACCACCTCGAAGCTTTCGCCTTCACGTACCTGAGCTTCAATCTCCGCCCACTTGGCTTTCATGGTTCTTACGGATATTGTTTTCATGCAATTATAAAAACGGATGATTCTCAAATTGTCAAACTTTCGTTTTACAATTTGAGAATCAAAAAGACCGCCCCATTTTTGCGTGTTGCGCAAAATGTTCTCACTCGCGAAGCGAGTGAGGGCTGAGCCGAATCTCGGCAGGGGTCAGGCCGCTGTAGTTTTCGGGGTGACAGGTGAGGATGAGGAGTTGCAGGCCGCGTTCGGCTCCGCGGTAAAGGACGCGCCTTAGGTTGCGGATGCGTTCGCTGTCGGCGTGGGTAAAGGCGTCGTCGAGGACAATCGGCAGGCAGCCGTCGTGGTCCTCGGCCAGCACTTCCGCCATAGCCAGGCGCAGCGCCAGGGCGGCTTGTTCCCGGGTGCCGTAGCTGAGTTCATCGAAACTGAAATATCCGGATTCCCCTCGGGTGCGATCGATTTTGAATCCGGCGAGGGTGGCGTTTTCGCTGCTCCAATCGACCCGCACTTCCGTCCCCGCCCCGAAAAGATCCTGGAGGTAGAGGTTGGCTTTTTCTTCGAGTGGCCGTCCGAGGGTTGCAACGGTGCGGTTTTGGGCGGAGTCCAGTTTTTCGAGCAGGTAGCGCACGGCGTTTGCGAAATCGCGGGCAGCTTCGAGGCGTTTTTTAATGCGCTCGCATTCGGCGGCGCTTTCCTTGACCTCCCGTTCGAGGTCGGCTCCGCCGTGGCTCTGTAGACGGGTGCGCGCTGATGCGAGGCTTTCACGCGCGTTTCCCGCTTGGTCCATGGATTGTTCGATGGTTTCGCTCAGGCGCTTGCGGTCCAGTTCTATCTGTTCGGGGCCGAGTTTTTCGAGAGCGTCCAGTTGTTCTTTTTCGGCGGCTTTTGTTTGTTCGAGTTTTTGCTCGACTTGATTCAGGTGTTCGGCGCGGGCGGTCGTTTCCCCCCATTCCTCTTTCTCGAAGCTTATGCGCTTTCGTATGTCCTCTGCGTTTCCGGCCTTCCGGGAGTGAGCTTCTTTAGCTTCGGTCAGGGCGCGCTCTTCTTGTTCGGCTTGCTGACGGGCCGCTTTCTCGTCGGCTGTGGCGCTCGCTTCCCTGTTTTCCGCCTCTTCGCGAGCGGCCCGGGCCTGTTCGGCCTGTTCACGGGCCTCGCTTGTATCTTCGGGAAACGCGGGCAGCGCATCCCCGGGAATCGGCGCATCCCGCCGAGATTCAAGATCGCCGATGTTGTTTTCCATTTCACGAATCCGTTCACTGACGGCATCGGCGTTGCGTTCGGCGAGTTGTTTTTCAATGCCCTCCAGTCGTTCGGTTTCACGCTTTCGTTCCCAGGTCTTGCGTTCGGCTTCGTCGAAGTCCGCGGCGCCGAGTTGCCGGAGGGCGTCGGCGAAATCCTGCTCTGTTTTTGAACAGGCGTCCCGGGCTTGTTCGAGGTCTTTCGCGCCTCCGGGAGTAAGTTGGATGCGCACGCCGTCGCCGACGTGCAGCTCGCTTTGCTCCGTCAGCGTAAGCGCCTCTCCCTGGTTCAGCGGATCCTCCCCGATATGGACGGGTTGGTCGGCTGCGAGCAGCTTGATGCGCAGCGCATAGGATTCCAGTCGGGCGCGCGCCGCTTCCGCTTCACGACGCTTTTTTTTCAACCGTTTGAAGGCATCGTCGGTAAAATTCCGGAGCCGGGCGAGTGCGGTGCGGGCGGCTTCCGCCTGATTTTCGATCCCGCGGATTTTTTTGCGCTCCTGCTGTAAATCATCAAGTTGTTTTCGGGTCTCCAGTAATTTGAGATGGGCGTTGAGAGCCGCTTCCACGGCTCGCGCACGGGTCGCGGCAGTGGCGGCGGATTCCCTGGTTTCGGCGGCTTTTTTCGCAGCCGCTCGCAGGCGTTCGGCTTTTGAATTCCGTTCTTCGAGTTGTTTGCGGGCGGGTTCGGCTTCCTTTTCAGCCTCCTGCAGCTCGTTTTCCAGACGTCGGATTTCAGAGTCGGCTTTGCGGGCTCGGGCCAGCGCATCTTCGTGCTGCCGGCGTGCATCCGTCTGTTCTTTTAACAGGTTTCGCCGGCGCTGCACTTCTTCAAGGGATTTTTCCACGGCAGCCAAACTTTCGCGCGCTTCATGGGCGGCGGCTTCGTAGCGGTCGTAATCTTTTTTTGATTCGAGGTATTCGAGGGAGGCCTGTTCGAGGTCGCGGAGCGCTTCGCGTTTTTCTTCGAGCCGCGCGCGCGCGGCTTCAAGTCGCTCTTCCGTCCTGCTGACAGGCGAGGCTTTCGCGGGTCGGCCGGTGGACGTAAAATGTTCGCTGTGCAGTTGCCGAATGCGTTCGATCAGTCGGTGGTCGAACGGACTGATCAGCAGGTCCTCGCCCGCCAGGGTCTGAAGGTTTTGCTGGAGGGCCTCGGTTGTATCGGTGATCGCGTGGACCGGGGAGTCGGAGCTCGTGCCTTGCCAAACCCAGAGGTGGGCCCAGCGACGCGGCAGGGCCTTGTTGGCGCCGTGTCCCCCGATGGCATCCGCAAACCCAAGAAGTTCCGCCAGACGCGTTTCCGCGGCATCGCCGCTAAGCGCGGCTTCGTTTTCCGGTTCGAGAGTAATGGTCCCCGTATTGCCGCTGAAGACCTTGCGCAAGCGGTGGGACTTCCCCTGTGCTTCGAAACGAAGCTCAATGGTCGGATCCCCGCCCTGATAGGATTTCATGGCGTTGTGGACCGCGCTGTTCCCTTTGGCTTTCAGGAAGAGCGCCCGATGGATGGCTTCGACGAGGGTGCTCTTGCCGGATTCGTTCGGGCCATGAATCAGGTTCAGGTTCTTTTCGAACGACCCCTTCCATTCGCGATGCACCCGGTAGTTCCGGATCTCGATTTCAAGCAGACGCATATCAACCGGTTTCGTTTTCCAGGCGCTTCACTTCCTTGAAGAGGAGGGCCAGGGCCTCCTTTGCAGGGTTCGGGGCGGCGGTTTCGGTGGCTGCCGAGGCCTCTTCCGACAACTCGGAGGCCACCGTTGCAATGATCGGGTCGTTTCGATGCACGAGGGCATCGAGTTCTTTCCGCGAAGGTATTACGGAAATCCGGCGTTCGAGCCGAAGCTCGATCAGGCGGGCCTCGAGCTGTTCCAGCAGTCGGGCGAAGCGACTTTCACCCTCCAGGCTGAGGCTGCCTTCCAGGCGGAGCTTTAACAAATCACGGCCTGTTCGGGCGCCCAGAAGTTGACGGATTTCCTCTTCCAGATCCGTCAACGCGTCGTCGGATGCAAGTGTGAAGTCCAGTTCATGCCAGCCGATTTCGCCGGAAGGATGGATCTTAACTTCGGGAGCAGTACCGTGTGATTCGAGCGCAACAAGCAGCACATTGCCGGGATTGTTGTCGCCCCGTGCAAAACGATCCTGTTCCGGCGTTCCGGAATACCATGCGTTCGGCAGGACTTGCTTCGTTCCGTGCCAATCGCCCAATGCAATGTAATCCGCCAGTCCGGGGGGCAGTTGGTTCAACTGTAGAATATCCACGCTTGCCTCCGCATCGTGGTCCCCGCTCGAAGAAAAACCGTGCACGCTGCCGTGCGCGATCACGATGCGCGGCCGATCCGCCGGCAAATCCTGGTCCAAGCGGCGCAGCCATGCGGTGGGATCTTCAGATGGACGACGGCTGGCAAGAGGGCAGGGGAGCAGAACCGCGTCTTCACGAACGACCGGCGCCGCCTCAAGCAGCACCGACAGGTTGGGGCAGAGGGAAGCGGCTTCCGATTGAAAAAAGGACTGTTCCCATATACAGCCCGGAGCGCCGGAATCGTGATTGCCCGGGATCAAATAAACCGGGAGTTCCAATTCGCCCGCGGCGGAACAGAATGCGGAGACGGTGGCCGCGTCCGGCGTAAAGGAGTCAAAGGCATCGCCACTGACCACCATGAACTTTGGATTTTCCCGGTCAATCAGAGCGCGGAGGGCGCGCACTGTATCGACACGCTGCTTGCGCAGGGCTTCGCGCTTGGCCGGCTCTTCCACGGACTGGAAAGGTTTGCCGATTTGCCAGTCTGCGGTGTGGAGGAAGCGCATACGCATGAAGG
>JBKGYB010000162.1:0-5010 GCA_046546295.1 Opitutales bacterium
CTTGCCGATCAGCGCAAGGTCGCCGAAACCCAAACTTCCTATGGCTGATTCCAAAGAGCGCGCTTTCCAGCAGGACCGTGGTGACCTGCGGGCCTCACCCGGTTGGACGCGGCGCCGCAACCAGACAAGAAATTGTGAAAATGGCCTATAGCGATTCGATTATCTACGTCGATGAAAGCGGTGATCACGGTTTGGTGAACATCGACCCAAACTATCCGGTATTTGTGTTGGCCTTTTGCCTCTTCGATAAAAATTCCTACATTTCTGACATCGTTCCGAGTTTGCAGCAGCTGAAATTCAAATATTTCGGTCACGACATGGTCGTCTTGCGAGAGGCCGATATCCGCAAGTCGCGTCGGCCGTTTGATATCTTGATGAATCGTGAGGTGCGGGAGGATTTCCTGACAGACCTGAATAAAATCATCGAAAACTGCGCATTCACGCTAGTCGCCAGCGCGATTCGGAAGAAGGAATTCCATCCTCCCGCCGAATCGGACGGCAATCCCTGCCACGTAGCGATGGAGTTCTGCATGGAGCGGATCTTTATGGAATTACAGGAACGTCGGCAGCACGGACGAAAGACCTTTGTTGTATTTGAAAGACGCGGTCGTCAGGAGGATGAAGCCCTTGAGCTTGAGTTTCGCAGGATTTTGGACCGGACTCGATTCGAAGGTATGTCCGAGAGCCTCGACATCGTCCTTGCCCACAAACAAGCGAATTCCGCAGGTTTACAGCTCGCTGATATGGTTGCCCGTCCCGTTGGGCGTCATATTCTGGATCGTGAACAGCCCAACCGTGCTTGGGACCTCATCCTCCCGAAGCTGAGGCGCTCTCCTGATGGACAATACAAAGGCTATGGATTGAAATGTTACCCCTGAAAAACAAAAGGCCCCGACGCATTTGCCGAAGCCCTTTGCCGACCGGGCATTCCCAGTCCGCTTTAAATAAATTGGCGGAAGAATTTTCACGTGTCAAGTGCGAATCATATCTGGTATTCATAAAAAATGGCTGATTCCAAAGAGCGCGCTTTCCAGCAAGATATCGTCGACGCCATGGCGGCCAACGGTTGGCTCGTCGGCGAGCCGGGGAAATACGACCGCGAACGCGCGCTCTACCCGGAGGATCTTCTCGCTTACTACAGCGAAGCCCATCCCGAGCAATGGGAAAAGTTCCAAAAGCACAACGGCAACAACCCGGAAACCGTCCTCCTCGACAAGACCGCGCGCCAACTGGACAAAAGCGGCACGCTCGATGTGCTGCGTCACGGCTTCCGCGTGCCGGGCGCGCGCGTCACCCTCTGCTCCTTCAAACCGGACCACGACATGAACGCGGAGTCCCTCGCCCGCTACCAAGCGAACCGGCTGCGCGTCGTCCCGGAGGTGTCCTATTCGCCGCACGCTCTCGAGGGCGAATACGACCCGCGCCTCGACCTCGTCCTTTTCGTCAACGGCATCCCGACCGCCACGCTCGAACTCAAGAGCGAGTTCAAACAGTCCGCCAAAAACGCCGTCGCGCAATACCGGCGCGACCGCCCGCCAAAAGATCCAATCACGCGCAAACCGGAGCCTCTGCTCACCTTCAAGCGCGGCGCGCTCGTTCATTTCGCGGTCGGCCAGTCGGAGGTGTCGATGACCACCTGCCTTGCAGGCAAGGACACCGTTTTTCTTCCCTTCAACCGGGGCACGCCGGACGGAGGAGCGGGCAATCCGCCGCCGGATTCCGACGACGCCTACGCCACCGACTACCTCTGGAACGAGGTCTTCGCCCCGGACGCGTGGCTGCATATTCTCGGACGCTTCCTGCACCTCCAAAAGGAAAAGAAACAGGACTTCCACGGGCGCTACTCCACCAAGGAGACGCTCATCTTCCCGCGCTACCACCAGTGGGACGTCGTCAACCGTCTCCTCGCCGCCACCCGCGGGGAAGGCCCCGGCCACCGCTACCTCGTCCAGCACAGCGCGGGCTCGGGCAAGTCCAATTCAATCGCGTGGATCGCCCACCAGTTGGCCGCGCTCTACGGCGACACCGGCGGCAAGCTGTTTGACTCGGTGGTCGTGGTGACGGATCGCACCGTCCTCGACGCCCAGCTCCAGGACACGATCTACCAGTTCGAGCACGCCAGCGGCGTGGTCCGCCCGATCACTCACCACGATAGCGGCGGCAGCAAGTCCGCCCAGCTCGCCGAAGCGCTTAAGTCGAAGACACGCATCATCATCGTCACGCTCCAGACCTTTCCAGCTCTCTTTGAGGCGCTCGCGCAGCATCCCGAGCTCGCCGCCGGCACCTATGCGGTGATCGCCGACGAGGCTCATTCCTCCCAAACTGGCGCCGCCGCCACTAAGCTCAAGACCATACTCGGCGTCGACCGACCCGAAGGCGAGGAAATCAGCGCCGAGGACCTCATCCAAGCCGCCGTCGACGCCCGCCGCCCCAACAAACGGATCAGCTACTACGCCTTCACCGCCACCCCCAAGGCCCGCACGCTCGAACTCTTCGGGCGTCTTCCCGATCCGGACCGGCCGAAGGGCGAAGACAACAAGCCGGAAAGCTTCCACGTCTATTCCATGCGGCAGGCCATCGAAGAAGGCTTCATCCTCGACGTGCTCAAAAACTACATCACCTACGCCGCCGCATGGAAGCTCGCACACCCCCACGGCGAAGAGCAGGAGGCCGATTCCGGCAAAGCAACCCAAAAACTCGCCCGCTGGGTCCGCCTGCACCCGTACAACATCGAGCAGAAAGTCGAGGTCATCGTGGAGCACTTCCGCTCCAAAGTCCGCCCGCTCCTCGACGGGCAGGCCAAGGGCATGGTCGTCACCAGCAGCCGCCAGGAGGCCGTCCGCTACCAGCTGGCAACACAAGAATACATCCGCGAGCAGGGCTACGACGACGTCGTGCCGCTCGTCGCGTTTTCCGACAAGGTGCCCGCCGACGACATGATCCCGTTTGAGGTCACCGAAACCACCGAGCAGCTCAACCCCGGCCTCAAGGGACGCGACCACCGCGAAGCCTTCGACACCGGCGACTTCAACCTCATGATCGTCGCCAACAAATTCCAGACCGGTTTCGACCAGCCCCGCCTCTACGCCATGTATGTCGACCGTACATTGAAAGGCGTCGACTGCGTGCAGACCCTCTCCCGCCTCAATCGAAAATTTCCCGGCAAGGAAGAACCCTTCGTGCTCGACTTCGTCAACGACCCCGAGGAAGTCCGCAAAGCCTTCGAGCCCTACTACACCACCGCGGAACTGACCGACGTCTCCGACCCCAACATCGTCTACGACCAGTTCGACAAGCTCAACGCCGCCCAAATCCACGAATGGCCCGAAGTCGAAAACTTCGCCAAATCCTTTTTCAATCCCAGGGGCCAGGCCTCGAAACTCAGCTACTGGTGCCGTCCCGCCAAAGACCGCTTCACAGCGCAATACAACGAAGCCGTGGACCGCATCCGACGCTGGCGCGCCGAAAAGAAACGCGCCGAAAACAACGGCGACAAAAACGGCATACACAACGCCGAACACGAAATCAAATTAGCCGGCGAAGCCCGCGACGCCCTCGAAACGTTTCGCAAGGACCTCAACACCTTCGCCCGCACCTACGAATTCCTGTCCAACATCATCGAATACGACGACCCCGACTTGGAAAAGCTCTGCGTCTTCGCCCGCCATCTTTATCCCCTGCTCCGCCCCGAAAACCGCGAGGACGACGAGATCGACTTCTCCGAACTGCAACTCACCCACTACCGCCTCTCCAAGCGTTCCGAACGCTCCTTGAAACTTGGCGAACACGAAGGCGACTACGGCCTCAAGCCCGGAACCGAAGCCGGCTCCGGCAAAGCCCGCGATCCAAAGAAAGAGCGCTTAAAAGAAATCATCGAGCGCCTCAACCAACTCTTCGGCGCCGAGATCAAAGACGAAGACAAACTCCAGTGGGCCCAAAACCTGGCCGACCGCGTCCGCCGCGATGAAAAGGTCATGGACCAGGCCCGCACCCACACCGAAGACCAGATGATGCACGGGCGCTACCCAAAGATCCTCGAACAAATCGTCATCGACAGCATGAACGACCACGAATCCCTGGCCAGCAAAGCCCTCGAAACCCCGGAAAACCTCGACTACCTCGCGCGACTGGTGCTGTCATTAGCGCATGAGCGGGAGAAGGAGAAGGTTGCGGCGGGGTGAGACGCTCAACAATCATTTTAGAGCAAAGATAATCAAACAGACCTGAGAATCCACCCACGAACTGCAAGTTAGGTTCCGGAATCGCTTCGCCTGTGTGTAGGTTTCAATCGTTTTATGGACCTTTTGCTGCAACACCACCTCTCGTAAACGATGGAATTATCCGCTTTTTCATCCGAAAAACAAACCCGTTGCTGGGTTGCTTGTATTGATCTGCTTGGTTTTAGTGATGCCGTGGTTCGGGGGGATTGGGCGACTATTATTTCAATTTACGAGCAATCACTGGAAGAACTTGCAGAATCGCCTGGTAGGAGCACGCGGGTCAACTACACTTGGTTTTCGGATACGTTTTTATTATACACGAACGACGATTCGGCTGCCTCTTTCTTGGATATCGAGATTTTGGCACGCCTATTTGTTGGAGGGCTCGTGCTGCGACAAATCCCGATGCACGGTGCTTTATCGTGCGGCGGATTTTTTGCGCATGCTGAGGATAATATTTTTATCGGTCCCGCGCTTGTTGAAGCCTATCGCCTCTGTGAAGACCAAAACTGGATCGGGTTCGTTCTGTCGCCATCGGCGCTCAAGCAGCTGGTTGCGGTCGAAATTGGCGTCGATGCATTGATGAAATATCGATATTACAATATTCCGAGGAAGAAAGGCAAGAACCCAAGACATGGATTGCCTGCATTGATTCTTGGATGGCCCAAAAGAAACGATGGTAGGAATGACTGTTATGAGTCACTGAAGCGCATGCGCGAATGCGCTGGGAAATGTAGCGTGCGACGAAAGTATGATAGGACTTTAAGATTTTTGAACGAATCCGATTAGG
>JBKGYB010000163.1:0-5008 GCA_046546295.1 Opitutales bacterium
GTTCGTTGCCGGTATCGGATTTCAAAGTTTGGGTGTGCTTTTTACCGGCAAAACCCGATTCATTCAAAGGCCTTGGTCAGAATATTCTCGTCGTATTTCAAGGGCGGACGAACCACGCCACGAAAGGGAGACACAAGATCGGCGCGGGGAACATAATCCACGAAAATAGGTTGAGAAGCATCGGTTTCCTCCTCTTCCAGGCCGCCCCTCCCGGTTTCGTAAGCAAAGTCAAGTTCCTCTACCGGCATCGGTCTTATCGCCGCCGTCAGTTTTTCGCTTTCAACCCCTTCCTTCTCAGCCATACGCAACAACCCGGAAAATTCTTGGATCCGCTTCCGGACACTTTCGGTCCAATCCGTCACTTCGATTGAAGGACTATCCGGACTCCCGGCGCCCGACAGCCGGTGCCCGCCCTGCAGGGTATACGTTTTCCCTCTGCGGTCCGTAAAGCGCACGAGTCCGTCGACACACTCGATTTCAAAAGTGTGGATGCTTTGCTTGCCCCGCCTGTCGGCAAAAAGCCGGATCGTCCACAAGCCCTCGTTTACCGATACACGTCCCATCGGTGTTTCCAGAACCAACGGAGCCGCCCCCTGCTCCTCACCCGTCCGGTTGTCCACAACCAGACGTCCGGACCGCAGGCTCAATATCATGCGACTCCGTACAGCCACCTCACGACCGGCATCCGCTTCGGGCGCCTGTTGATCAAACCGTTCAATCTCAAAATATCCGGGGCCTTCGTGCTCAATAGCCACCCCGCCCGAGGTAAGTAGAAAAATTTCTCCGTCGTTCCCCGTACGCGCCTGAATAAGCCCCGGCAAGTAGAGCGGCAGCGCGGTGTCCGACGCAATCCGCCTGCCGCCCGTCTCCTGCAATTCAACATCCCCGGCAAGCCGCGTGATCGCTACCGCCCCGCGCATCCAGGATTCCGCTCCGGATGCCGACAAAGCAAGTGTCAGCCCAGCAAACAGGAGCGCCGCTCGAAATTGCCGTAAAATTTTTATCATAAACTTAACAGTTTTTGCTCGAGTCGCCGGGCCGACTCATTGTCCGGATTGATCGTAAGCGCCCGGCGCACCGCCGCAAGCGCTTCTTCCTGACGCTCCGGGAAGCGCATGGTAAACGCCGCCCAGTAATAATGCGCGTTGCTGTTGTTGGGAGCGAGTTCAAGCGCCCGTTGCAAGGCCTCTTCCGCCTGCTGACGCTCGCCGCTCAAAGCCCGGGCGATCCCGAGCTGGGCGCTCGCCCGCCAGTAATCTTCGCTTACCTCGACCGCTTTTTCCGCATAACGCCCGGCCGCATCGCCTATCACTTCAAACTCGGCCGGATGCCGAAGAAACTTCAGTCGCTCGGCCTCACTGCGCCCGATCCACGCGTTTGCATTTCCCGGATCCAACTCCGTCGCCCGGGTGAAAGCTGCGGCTACATCATCCAGCAAACCGGCATCCCCCGAAATGTGCAGTTCCTTTTCAACCAATTGATCGAGGTATTGCCGGGCATTCAATTCAAGCCCCTGCGCCTGCAACCTCGGCGCGGCAAACTGATACCCGGCCCAGCCGACAACAGCCATGACAAGAAAATAGCCCACCCGGACGAACCCGTGCGCGGGCAACTGGAGCTCGCGATTAAAACTTGTTTTCGCGAGGATCGAGAATAGCAGAGTGGCGTGCAAAAGAAGTGCCGGGACTTGAAAAACAAAAGTCAGCGTTTGGCAAAGCGCGAGGGAAAGCACCGCCGCCAAAGCAATTGAAAGGAAGAACTTCTGCGAGGGCATAATGAGCCCATCTTCCTCTTTTCGACGCGCCAGGAAGGGCTCGTCGCGCCATGTCCGATAAGCTCTATAAATGACGAATCCGGCAGGCAGCAGAAACAAAGTCAGGCCTACTACCCCCAGTTCCGCAAACACCAGAAGGTAATCATTGTGCGGCGTACCGGGGTCCTTCCCGAAGCCGGTGCGGGAACTTTGCTCCATCGCCACTTGAAAAGCGCCCGACCCCAGGCCCTTTAACGGCTCGGAGAGCCCGGCCTCAACGGTTTCCCCCCATAGAATCGGATGCAGCACATTACCCTCGCCGGCAACCACTTCATCCACCATGCGCTCGAAGGGCGGATGTACTAAATAAAAACCCAGTAATGCGATTCCGGCCACCCCAATGACGGAACATGTGAAAAAGAGACGTCGCGTGACCCGCTCCACGGCGAACCAGCACGTCAGAAAAACCATGGGAACAAGCACCAGCACCGGCCACAGGACATTGGCAAACAAAAGCCCCAATAAAAACATGAGGGCAACGTAAAAGCAGAACAGCCTCAATACCATCGGCAAGCGCGGCGCCATCCCGGCAATCAGCAATGCGGGCAGCCACATGAGCAAAAACACCGCGAAATTATTGGGGTCGGCGAAGGTTCCGGTCGCATGGCCTATGACATCCGGACTCAATTTTATCGGCATAGCCGCAAAGGCGTTGGCCACTCTTTCCGGATTTTGGAAGAATTGGAAAAAGCCGTTGAAAATAGCATAACCTCCCGGCGCAAGAGCCAGGATAAGCAGGACCCAGAGGTGAGCGCGCGTTCGTACGTTGTTGACCAGCACCCAGAAAAAAACGAAAGCCTCAAGCGTATAAATCAAAGCTTCCCACCCCCGCCAGGGCGCCGGACTCCACCACGCGGCGCTCGCCGCGATCCATAACACAAAGGGCAGGAACAATAAAGGGATGTGGCTGATCCGCTTAGGCGTTTCCTTGTCAACAATGAACCACAAGCCGTGCAAGCCGAGGAGGACCGTAAACAGAACAAGCAGCGGTAGATGTGTCTCCGGTCGCACGCCTCCGAGCGCCAGCGTGGCAAGCGCGATAATCCCTCCCAAACAGAAAGTGATCAACCAATCGAGGAAGTTGCCCCATGATAGGCGTCCGAAATAATCGAGTTGTCCGGTTTGAAGGGGGTTTGGCATGGGCTGAAAATTTCAGTAAGGCTAAAAGGTGGTTTACCCGAAGATTCTTACTCGCACTAAAGAGATATTTGGCCTGCGGGAACAAGCAAAAAGACTCGATTCGCTTAATCTTTGCTTAAATCATATATTGCATAACCACTCCGAAGATTGGGCAGAAAGTGGCACGGCTCCCTCCAGTTGCCCGCCAAATGGATCCTGTTCTCAACTCGAATATTGCGTTCGGCGCAATAGGCTTCGAATTCCCGCACCGAGAACGGGTTTGATCGCACGGATTCATACCAAGGTTGCGTATAGACGGCGTTGAGCGTACGACTGCCCCAAATCAAGTAGTTCAGGCGATTGCGCCAGTAACCGTGGTTTACAAAGCCCACGGTCACGCGCTTTCCCACACGCAAGCCCTCGCAAAGCGTCGCATCCGGATTTTCAAGCTGCTCGACCGTACGGCTGAAGACCACGCGCTCAAATGCATGGTCCGGGAAACGCCCCAAAATCGCGCGGACATCACCTTGATAAACAGGAACGCCTCGTTTCACACAACCGAGCGCCTTCTGGAAATCAATGTCCACCCCCACGCCATACACATTTTTTTTCCGCATCAAATATTCCAGCAGGAACCCTCTTCCACACCCCAGGTCCAGAACGCGATCCCCTTCATTCACCCAGCGGGCAATGACCTGAAAGTCGGCTTGGCGTCTTTTTCCGGCAGGTGTCATGGGCTTTATCGGGCAAGAAAGGTTCGAATCAACTCGTAAAGAGCGGGCGCTCGAACAAGAAAGGAGTCGTGTCCGAAATCCATCGCGAGTTCGGCATAACTGGCGTCTTTGTTCAAGCGCAGGAGCGACTCCACGATTTCACGGTTGCCTTGGGGCGGGTAAAGGTTGTCGGACGTGAACCCGACAACCAGCCCGGCCGCTTGCACCGCCTTTAAAGTGGCGTCCAGCGACTTGTCTTCCCCGTAGAGATCGAAGCGGTCCAACGCTTTGGTCAAATACAAATAGGTGTTCGCATCAAAGCGGTTTACAAAGCTTTGCCCCTGATAGCGCAAATAGCTTTCGATTTCGAATTCAACATCGAAATGCTCCCTCCAAAGATCCCCGCTGCGGCGCTTGCGCCCGAATTTTGTCTCCATGCCCACATCCGAAAGATAGGTGATATGGGCCATCATCCGCGCCACCGCCAACCCGTGATCCGGACCTTCCTCGGGATGATAATTGCCCTGCTTCCATTCCGGATCCGTGATAATCGCCTGCCGTCCGGTGTCGTTGAAGGCGATCGCCTGCGCTGTATGACGGGCGCCGCACGCAAGCGCAATCCAGCGATTCAAGCGCTCCGGAAAGTCCACCGCCCATTGCAGTGTCTGCATGCCCCCCATGCTGCCGCCAATTACAGCGTGCAACCGCTCAATCCCCAAATGGTCGATCAGGAGCGTCTGGGCGCGCACCATGTCCCCGATCGTTATTTTCGGGAAATCCAGGTTATAGCAATGCCCGGTTTCGGGATTGATGGAGCCGGGGCCGGTCGAGCCCTGGCAGCCCCCCAGAACATTTGAACAAATGACGTAATACTTCAACGTGTCGATCGGCTTGCCCGGACCAACCATGAAATTCCACCAACCCTGCTTCTTCTGGTCCACGCGGTGCACACCCGCGCAATGATGATCGCCGCTCAATGCGTGACAGATCAGAATGGCGTTGTCCCGAGCCTCATTCAAATGTCCGTACGTTTCGTAGCGCAATTGGAGCTCCGGAATCACCCCCCCCGATTCAAATTGAAACGGACGGCGGGAGACAAAGTCGTAGTATTCGACAATGCCGACCTCGCCACCCTCTTCAAGCTGTGGTGTCTGTTGGGAATCGATCATCTGGTCCTGTCACTCAACGGAAAGGATGTGTATAAACATACTTGCGCCGGATTCCAGCTCATTTTCCGGAAACCAGGCGAAACAACGCCCCAGGACTTCCGGAAACAATCCTTAAGTTGCTGTAAACCAGCACCTTGATACAGCAGGCTCCGAATGATTGAAATCCTATCGCGTAGCGGTTTCTTGCGCGACCT